>JAKUTI010000139.1 GCA_022448765.1 Pseudomonadales bacterium | reverse complement strand
TCCCATTCGGGACCGTCTGGGCCTAGGGGACCACCGGCATCGCCTTGCTTCTGAAAAAAACGTTCGATGTGGTGGTGCGCGCCAGCCAACAATCCTAAGTTTCCGCAACCCGGCGCAGTTTGATCAGATAGCGGGATGCCCAACAGGGCGGTGAAGTTGGAAATGGTCGTTCCTTGTTCAGGGTACGATTTCAACGCGCCGTTTCTGGCGGGTTCTTTTAGCCAGTCGAGCCACTCGTTTTCCGACATCGGTGTTGAGGTATCTTGATGGACTAATGTCGCGCCGTTCCAGAGTCCGTCGAGGTGCCCGTGCCACCCTCCAAACGGGGTGTCTTCATCCGAATAACCTGATTCGTTGATTTGGGAGCCGGGATTCGCCGGAAAACTGGTCGCAAGTTGAGCGCTCGTTATGTCGCGAATCGGGCCACCGAGGGCGTCTCGGATCACGGACATGAGATCGCTGTCCGGATCAAGGAGTTGCATGACTTCAGTGTGGGTGCCCGCCCGCATCGATTGGAGAGTGGCTTCTTGAATACGCTCGACGCCCTGAGCGCTGATGCCCCTCTCGGCGGCTCGGGCGACCATGGCAGCTGCTTGCGCCTTTGATCTCAAATTGCCCAACCCTAGGTTGATTAAGCGACGGGCGGCGTTAACGGCACGTATTGGCACGATGTCGTCGAGAACGACATAACCGCACTCATAGAACGACACTTTTTGGTCGGCGGAAAGGCTACGCATACGTACGTAATCTGTTGCCTGGTGACTTCGTGGACAGCATAACTGAGCAGAATCGGTTTCGCGTCTTATGGGTTGCTCTTACGCCATTCTTTCGGATCAATCCCCTCCAGGCGATCGGTTAAGGTGTCGACTTGTTACAGTGTTGTTTTTCTTGGAGTGGAAAATCATGGAAACGCCATTTGAGCACATACCTTCGAGTCTGCCGTTACCGTTTTCTTCTGCCGTTCGAGCCGGATCGATGTTGTACCTATCGGGGCAGTTGGGCATGACAGCTGGGAGCAATAAATTAGTAACCGGTGGCATAACGTCGGAAACGACTCAAGCGCTTGAGAACATCGAGACCGTGCTTCTCGAAGCTGGGAGTTCCAAGGAAAAAATTGTCCGGTGCGAAGTGTTTCTTTCGGATTTTGCCGATTTTTCGGCGATGAACGAGGCGTATAAAGCCTTCTTTGGCATTGGACCATACCCCGCGCGATCGGCCGTGGCTGTTGCGGGGATGGCGTTAGACGCGAAGGTTGAAATTCAAGCGACCGCAGTCGTTTGATTCGCCTTAGCTAGTTTCATTACTCGGAGGCCTGAGCTTGGGCTCTAGGCCAGTAGTTCCGTAGGTCATCCCGATCCGTGCCCCAGGGCGTCGACCACCACCGTCTTCTTCCGGCCGAAAAATGCGCGGGCCGCGAGCAAGAACGCCACCGTCGCATAGGTAATTGGCACCGGTGATGAATCGTGATTCGTCGCTCATGAGAAATAGTGCGAGGTTGGCGATATCTTCCGATAGGCCAGCTTCGGGCCACGGCTGCAGTGCTGCTGCATTCTCATTTTCCATGCCACCTCGGGCGGCAAGTGGCGTCACGATGACGCCTGGTGCAATGGCATTCACCCGAATGCGATGTGGGGCCAATTCGACAGCCGCATTCTTGGTCAGATTGATGACGCTGGCTTTTGCCGCTGAGTATGCTTGCGGCCCGGCGCCGCCGGCCATGCCCGCGATCGAAGCCGTTGAAAGGATCACGCCACCTTGATCTTGTCGGACGAATACTTTGGCGGCGTGCTTGATTCCTAGGAAAACAGACCGGGACAGCATCGCGAACGTTTCATCCCAATCGTTAACTGAAATATCCGTGATCGGACCGATGACGCCGCCAATCCCCGCGTTGTTGAAGACACCATCTAAGCGGCCAAACCGGTTCAAGGCGGTCGCGATCATCGACTCGATATCGGATTCTTGGGTGACGTCCGTGCGCACAAACTCAATGTTTTGATGACCGGCATCGTGCGCCAGTTTTATGGTTTCGTTACCGGTTTTAACGTTGAGATCCGCGGCAACGACGGCGGCTCCTTCATCGAGAAAGCGCAACGTCGCTGCACGACCCATGCCGCTTGCGGCCCCGGTAATGACGATCACTTTGTTGTCTAAACGAGTACTCATGCTTATTCCGCTAGAGGATTGACGATACGTCGCGGAACATGGCCTTCGAGATGTTTCGCGAGGAAGTCAATCGCCGTGTTGATTTCTTCTGCGGGGATTTCGGGATGAAGACCTGGATTCGCATGTAAGCGCTTGTCGGGGGATCCGAGCGAATCGAAAAGCTCCAAGTACCCTTCCCGTGGGAAGAGCTCGTCTTCGAGTTGCATCAGATAGAGTACCGGGCAGTTAATGGCACCGGCATCGTCTTTTAAACGTTGGGAAAAATTCGTGACCGCACCCGTTGTGCCTAGAAGTCCCAACGTCGCGACCGTAACGGTTTGTTTACGTTGTGACCGTTCTGCAAGTAGCGGGATACCGAAGATGGATCCCATCGACAACCCGAAATATGCGAAACGATCCGCCTCGATTGAACTTTTCCGTTCGGCCGCCTCGATGGCAATTTTCCAATCAGAAACCATATCGTCGATCACTGTTTGACGTTCCAGCTCATGACGAAGGGCTTCGCGCCCCCCAGGACCAACCTGCCGTAGTCCGTGGACGGGGCCATCCATCGACACACTGGTGTAGCCCAACTGACCAAGCTTATTTGCCATGTACGGGATAGGTGCTTGGTAACGATCGCCGGATGCGCCGTGCCCGAACGCAATTAGCACGTTATCTGCCGGGTCTTTGGGCGTCCACAAGGCACCGGTGACCATGCGCTTTGGACCGTTTTCAACCATAAATTCCTGGATAATTTGCCCGCTAGGATCCTTGGCTGATTGCCATGAGGTAAATGCTTCCTCGCTTTTACTTGTTCGCAAGGGATTGCTTCGCTAGTTAAACGCAGGCATGACGTCGGCGGCAACACGTTCGATCACGTCGAAGCGGGTGTCGAAATTCGGCAGGATCATAATTTGATCAAGTCCGGCCTCGTCTAGCGCCGCCAACTTGTCGATCAACTGATCACGTGTGCCGATGAGGCTTGCGGCTTGGAGTACGTCAGGTGTAAGAAAGCGTTCTTCTTCGGGCAAGACCCAACAGTTGTGCCCCCCATGAATGCGTTGGTGCCGACGATCTTCTGGGTATGCTTCGATCATTTCGCGGTAGTCGTCCCATATGTAGGCGAGCGCGCCAGCGGGCTGGTGACCGAAATTACGTACTTGCTCGTAACCGTAATGGACGGCGGCCATTGCCATGGCCCCGCATTCGGCTTTGACTCGATCTGAATCGACCGCCTCGTCGTTGTCTAGTACGACAATGGTCGAAAGGGCAGTCGTGTAGTAGTCGTCGCGGTCAATGCTCGCATCAGCTTCTTTCGCACCGTCTTCAATCATCCGCCAAATGTTTGCCATTACCGCGGGATTTGCGGGCAGCCCCAGGACCGCGCCATTGCCGTGCTTACCCGCCAAGCCCAGCGATCGAGGTCCAAAGCCAGAGATATAGAGCGGGATTTCCTCGTCGAAATTAACGAAACCCTTGTCCGGCATGATGTGACGAATAGGAATATCGCCCTGTTCCGATGGGAACAAAGCCTCTTCTCCGCGAAGAAGCGGTCGCAACGTCTCGAGGTACTTGTCAAATTGCTTGATGCGCATGGGGGGTAATCCCATGACCCGCAAGGCCGTATTACCGGAACCCACGCCGAGAAACGTACGGCCAGGCGCTAACGCATTGATGGTTGCGATACCCGCCGCATTGACTGGCGCGGGTCGCGTGCCCGCAATGGCCACCCCTGTGCCTAGACGAATCGTACTCGTGCGTGTCGCCGCGACGGCTAATGTTGCGTAGCAATCCGACCAAAGCATTTGACTATCGGCAAGCCACGCGTACCCATACCCTAATTGTTCTGCACGGACGACGTAATCGATGTCGTTGACGTGAGATGCGACACAGATACCGAAATCCATAATCGTTCCTCTCTTGGTTAACTAACCTCGTCCCAACCGCGCTTCCCCACGGAGGGAGGCGTTTCTGGTGGTCCCGCGAAACATTGAGCAATATTCATCCAAGCGTTGGCTGATGAACCCTGGGCGTCGAGGTTGGTTTCGGCGATGTTCCTTCCTTGGGTAACGACGTGGGCGAACTCGACCGCTTTACCTATTACCGCGTCAGTTTCCGACGGCTCGTTCCATTCCCAAATTGCGCCCGAGGGCGATTCGAGGCGCACGTATGGGATTGGCGAGGGTATTTCCAATTGACGGTTAACGAAGGTCCAACCGAAAGTGCGGACGCCGATATGGCAAATATTCTGAACGCGATCGGTGTTGGTTCGGGTGACGCGAAGCAAGTCGTAAATGTCTTGGCCGTGGGACCAGGTTTCCATTTGCCGAGCGGTGGCCATCATTCGTATTCCCATATCGGGGCCAAACCAAGGAGCTCGCATGTCAGGATCTGCAGCTTCAAGCGCTGTACATAAACTCTGAAAATAATCCCGCCAGCGTTGCAAAAGACGCTTCCCTTGAAGACTTTCTGGGTCCTTAACGAGAGATCGATCTTGCATCCAAGCACGAAATCCGTCGGGATCGGTGACCGAGTGAACGGCCCATCGATCGGCATCGTGCAAATGTTGGACGACCCAATTAACCGTTCGATCCTTGAATGGCGTTGGCATTTCCCAATGATGGTCCTCTAATGTCTCGAGAAATTCGTACAGGGCATCACCTTCAGCACGTAGATCGTCTATCTGTTGTGAACTCACGGACACTCCTTGGCTTGTATGGTAGTTCTGTACCGGCGAGTGGGCGATGTCGATATAGCGGGGTAGCGCTCGAGACGATCGAGCGTGTCTATCACCAGCAAAAATGGACTATCTAACGCCGTCGATATCATGAGGACAGCATCAGGGGCAGCTTTCTCAAGCGCTGACCGGTGGCGTTAAAGATGGCATTAGCGAGGGCAGGCGCTATTGGCGGTACGCCGGGCTCTCCGACGCCAGCGGGGGCCGCCGACGAAGCCACGAGTTCGACCGAGACCGCCGGGCTTTCATTCATCCTCAGGACACGGTAGTCGTGGAAATTACTCTGATCGACGGGACCGTCTTTCATGGTGATTCCTTCGGTTCGGGCGAGGGATAGTCCGAACGCTACGGCACCTTCCATCTGCGCGACACAGGAGTCGGGATTAACGTAGGTTCCGCAATCCAACACCATCCACGCATGCTGCACTTTGACATTATTGCCCGTCACTTCGACTTCAATAACTGTCGCGACGTACGAACGAAAACTATGATGAATCGCTACGCCGATACCGGTGCCCTCGGGTCGAAGACGATTCCATTCCGACAGATCCCGAACGCGCTCAAGCACGTGCCGAAGGCGGGCCAGGTCCAACCCATGTCCCTTTGGTGGTTGATCCCCAGGGACTTTTAAGATCCCGCTCTCAGGAATCAAAGCCAGTCGGTAGTCGATCGGGTCGATTTTAGCCGTGACCGCAAGCTCGTCGACGAAAACGTTCGTGGCGAATGCATGAAAAATATTGCAGACGGATCGCATCCAACCAATTCGAACCCCGGGCTGGAGACCCTTCGACTCGAACCGCTGGTTGCGAATCCGGTAAGGAGTATTCGAGAAACCCATCTCCAACTCCCATCCAGCTGGATCGTTACTTCCTCTAGCGTAGGTCGTCATGATGGAAGGAAATGCGGTCCGTTGTAACCAGGCTATGGGCATCCCTTCTTCATCAAGGGTTGCACGATATAACTGCGCGTTAGCGGCGTGGTAATAGTCGTGCTGAATGTCGTTTTCACGACTCCATTGAACTCGTATGGGCCGACGTAGTCGGCGCGATAATTCCACGGCTTCGAGGACAAAGTCGGGTTTTGATTTCCGACCAAACGCACCGCCGAGCAGGGTAACGTTGATCGCAACGTTTCTTGCATCAGTTTTTAGCCAATTGGCGACGTGGTCGCGCGTTGATTGCGGGTCCTGTACAGCCGCCCACACGTTGACGCGTTCGTTTTTCACGTCGGCTAAAGCGCAGGGGGGTTCCATTGGAGCGTGGCCGAGAAACGGTGTTTCGTATACTGCTTCAAGAGTTATTCCGTCGTCCTCAAATACCCGATCGACATCGCCATTGTCGAAAAGAGGACGGCAGGGATTACCTACCAGATCGTGTAATTGTTCGTTAAAGGCGGGTGTTTTTGCTGTTTCGCCTGGGTTCGACCAGGTGATTTCCAGCTCTTTAGCAATCTGCATTGCGGCGAACGTTGTTTCGGCAATCGCAGCGTCACCTCCCAACGGATAGAACAAAGGTGCGCCGGGTGTCGGGTCGAGGGTTTCAAGACCGATGAACCCAACTTGACTTTTCGCTTTTTGATCAAGATTAACTGAGATAACACGACTACCCAGGACGGGTGGACGAACGATGACGGCGACCGCCATTTCGGGGAGTCGAACATCGGCGGCATAGTTTGCCGTACCCGCTGCGATGGCATCCGCATCGACATGTTTCATGCCCTTGCCGATGTAACGAAAGTCTTCTCTTGCTTTAAGGGTTACCTGGCGTGGGACGGATAAATTTGACGCCTCGGCCGCGAGTTCACCGTAGGCCAGCTTTTGACCCGAAGGTTTATGTTCAACGAAATGGTTGTTTGCCTGGCACTCGTTGATCGAGACATCCCAACGATTAGCGGCCGCTGTTTCGAGCATGTGACGCGCAGTCGCGCCGGCTCGTCTTAGCTTATCCAAGAATAGCCGGATGCTCTGTGATCCGTCGGTGTTCTGGTCGCCGTACGCCTTATCCCCCTGAGCTTGGGCTACCACGACGTGGCTCCAATTGGCCTCCATCTCGTCGGCGATGATTTGAGCTATAGCGGTCCGGATTCCCTGTCCCATTTCCGATCGGTGTGAGGTCACGGTAACGGTGCCCGTTGCATCCAAGGCGACGTAGAGGTTCGGCTTTA
>JAKUTI010000138.1 GCA_022448765.1 Pseudomonadales bacterium | reverse complement strand
TTTTCCCTTCAGTGCAGCGGTGGGTGACTCGTTCATGTCAACGACTTCCGAGGCGTCGTGAAACTGCACGCGGGGATGATCTAACAACGCTGCGTAAGCAGGATAGATGTCGGCTCGTCGACCAACGACTACTAAACCCAAAGAGCTGAACTGATTAACTGCGGCCAGCGCTCCCGGCACTGTCGCGGCGGCACCAATATCGCCGCCCATTAGGTCCAGCGCGATGACTGTTTCCACTACCCCGTCCCGGTTGATTGCTCGACGGACGGCCGCGGAATACGCTCAAGTAGCTGGTTATTCGAAAATTTCTTTTTCAGGAACAACTCGACGTCCGCGATAATACCCGTCAGGGCCAACGTGGTGGCGCCGATGGAGCTCTCCGGACACCGGATCAGTAGATAGGGCGGTCGTTGGGAGACCATCGTGTGAACGGCGCATGCCCCTTTTAGAGGGGGTTTTCCTATTTTTCTGTACGGCCATGATGATTTGCTTACCTTAAAATAGATAAATCGGGTACCTACAGCTACGACAGGGTTTAAAGTTGCCTGAACAGCGGTCGGAACTATATTCGGAGAGCCATTGAGTGTCAAAAAATGAAAAAAACCCAGCGCTAGTATTGGCGTCTTCTTCACCTTTTCGGCGGCAGCTACTAACCCAACTCCAGGTGCCCTTTTCGGTGGTTAGTCCGGATATCGATGAAACGGCTGGGGCACAAGAGAAAGCGGAAGGATTGGTAGAGAGGTTAGCCATTGAGAAAGCCTATGCGGTGGGGGCAAACCTTCCCGATTCGTTGATTATTGGCTCAGACCAGGTTGCAACCTATGATGGGAAAATTGTGGGCAAACCGGGTGATCGTGCCACCGCGGTCAAGCAATTATTGGCCGCATCCGGCCAAACAGTTCGTTTATATACAGGGGTTGCCCTCTTGAACTCCAATTCTGGGGTGATTCGATCACGGGTAATCCCTTATGAAGTGGTTTTTAGGGACCTCACTTTGACGATGATTCAGCGTTACCTCGAACGCGAACAGCCTTATGGTTGTTGTGGTTCATTACAGGCAGATGGACTGGGAGTCGCCTTTCTAACGCGTATCTCTGGAGATGACCCGAGCGCATTAATCGGTTTGCCCCTGATTACCGTGATCGACTTGCTTGCGCAAGAGAGCTATTTTGTCCTCTAACCGCGCATTGCCTCTGTTAGCGCTGTCTCGATGGCTGTTTTACTTCGAGTGCTTTAAGTAACCCTGAAAGCTCCTCCGGGATAGGGGCATGGATCAGTAATGTTACCCCTGAGTCAGGATGGACCACGCCAATGCTTAGGGCATGTAACCACATCCTTTTGAAGCCTTTCTGACGCAAGGCCTTGTCTGCTGTTTTATCCCCATAGTAGTGGTCTCCAACCACTGGATGGCCGATGGCCGCGGCATGTGCGCGAATTTGGTGCATGCGCCCGGTGCCTAGGGTGATGTCGACCAATGTGTGGTCACAAAACCGCTGGATCGGTCGAAAATGAGAGGTGGCGCTTTGGCCGGTTGGATTCGGGACGGAACGACGAATTCGATCGACCGCGAGAGTACGGGTGGATAATTTTAAGTCGATTGTCCGCGCTCCCCTCTCCCATTGCCCGTGCACTAGGGCCCGGTAATGCTTCTTAACACCAACCCCTGAGCGAAGTTGGGCGTGCAGATGCCGCAAAGTCGTCGATGATTTAGCAACGATCAAACACCCCGAGGTCGGCCGATCTATTCGATGGACAAGCTCAAGGAATGGCGCTTTCGGCCTATCCCGACGGAGCGATTCAATTAAGCCGAGTCGAATCCCGGTTCCACCATGGACGGAAATGCCGGCTGCTTTATTTAATACCAATAAGGCGCTATCTTCATACAGAATATCGAGACCTAATGCAGGTAACGCCGTAGGGTGAGGCACCCCCCGGTGAGGATCCATCCGAACGGGTGGAATACGCACACTATCACCCTCCTCCAATCGATAAGTCGGTTTGACGCGCCCGCCGTTGACGCGAACCTGTCCGTCCCTGATGATTTTGTAGAGATGACTGCGTGGTACGCGCTTGAGTTGTTTAACCAGCCAATTATCCAGGCGTTGCCCTTCTGAGTGACTTTCCACTACCAAATGACGCACCTTGGCTGAGTTGGTATGGCTTGACATCATGGCGATATAGAATATAGCCCGTACTTCTGGTAGATTGTTGGTTAGAGTTAGCGACTCTGGCCCACCGTGAGCACCGATTGTGTCGCTGAGCGCGGCAGTGATCTAACGGTTGGGGGAACCGCGAATCAGGTTCAGCCGAAGCCAGGAATGTGTCTTTTGGCCGCTGTACCGAACACGCGACCCCAACTACGCCCAGGTCGGCATCACACAGTGATGGGCACAATGGTAGCCCTCAAGTGAAGAAGGATGTGAAGTACAAGGATTATCTGGGATTGCTGTCGTGCGATTGGCAGCAGTTCCACAGTTGGCGGCACTAAGCTAACGATTAACGCTCGTTAGCTGTTGAGACAAACGTCGACGAAGTAGGCGCTAAATGCGAATCTGTTACTGGGCCAACACGTTGCCAGGCCAGTCTTATTCCTATTGCGCCCTAGTCTTTATTACATCCCTCTTCCCTGTATCGCAGAACGTCTTCGACGTAATGAAGAAGATGCAATGAACGGTTGTTGGGTTCGACCACGAGGGTTGACTCAACGCAAATAGAACCCCCACCGGGCAGGTGACGGGTTCTGGGAAGAATTCAAATGAAAAGAATGTTGTTTAACGCCACGCACTCTGAGGAGCTTCGAGTGGCGATCGTCGATGGTCAACGGTTGCTTGATCTGGACGTTGAGTCTGCGATTCGCAATGAACGTAAAGGGAATATTTACACTTGTATCGTGACTAAAGTTGAGCCGAGTTTGGAAGCGGCTTTTGTTGACTATGGGGCAGAACGCCAAGGCTTTCTGCCACTTAAAGAGATTTCCCGTTCACAGTTCAAGAATCACCCGGCGGACAAGCCAATGGCGCAAGTCCGCATTCAAGATGTGATCCACGAGGGTCAGCAGTTATTGGTTCAGGTAGAAAAGGATGAACGCGGCAATAAGGGCGCCGCACTAACTACTTTTATCAGTCTCGCAGGGCGTTATTTGGTGTTAATGCCTGATAACCCGAAGGGCGGAGGAATCTCGCGGCGTATCGCCGGGGATGAACGCTCTTCGCTGCGCGAGGCAATGGATTCTCTTGACTTACCCAGCGAACACGCCTTAATCGCGCGTACAGCCGGTATCGGAAAGTCGGCAGAGGAATTGCAATGGGATCTGGATTTCTTACTGCAATTGTGGAAAGCCATTGATGCGGCAGCGAAGGAGCAGCCTGCCCCATTACTGGTATACCAGGAAAGTAATCTCATCGTCAGGGCCATACGGGACTACCTCCGTGCTGATATTGCTGAGATCATTATTGATCAGCCTGATATTTATGAAAGGGCAAAACGGTTTATGGCGCAAGTGATGCCACAAAACCTGGAGAAGCTGAAACATTACCAGGATACGGTCCCGTTATTCTCCCGCTACCAGATTGAGAATCAGATCGAAAACGCCTATTCGCGCACGGTAAATTTAAAATCTGGTGGTGCGGTCGTTCTCGACCACACTGAGGCACTCATTACCGTTGACGTTAACTCAGCCCGTTCTACACGCGGCTCAGACATCGAAGAAACAGCGCTTCAAACCAATCTGGAGGCGGTCGATGAACTCGCTCGCCAGTTACGTATTCGTGATCTTGGGGGGCTGGTCGTGGTTGATCTTATCGACATGAGTTCGACCCGCAATCGACGGACCGTCGAAGATCGATTGCAGGAAGCGATTAAACCGGACCGCGCTCGTATTCAAATCGGACACATTTCCCGTTTTGGGTTGCTTGAGATGTCACGACAACGCTTACGGTCATCAATTAGCGAAGCCAATTACCAGACCTGTTCGTTTTGCAGCGGCACAGGCAATATTCGAAATGTCACGTCTTCTGCCTTGAGTTTTCTTCGAATTGTCGAAGAGGAGGCATTGAAAGAGAACACCGAAGCGATCTTCGCCGAATTACCGCTGGATACGGCAACGTTTATATTGAATGAAAAACGCCATGAGCTTTTGCAGATTGAATCTACACTCGGTACGCGTATTGCTGTTCTTCCTTCCGCAGACCTACACCGGCCACAATACCGACTGAAACGATTACGCAGCGAGGAACTTGATCATTCGGCCGCAACCCCAAGCCATGAGCTCGAACTGGAACCGGAACGGGAGGATAAAGACGCCCCTAAAACGCCCATGATGCAGGCAAGGCAACGGCCGGCCGTGAAGCTTGAAAATCTTGAGACTTCTCCACCACCTAAACCAGCGGCAACGAAAGAGGCTTCAGCGGTGAAAGGCTCATCGTTATTCACAAAAATCCGACAATGGTTCACTGGCCCTGCCCCTCGAGAAGAAGAAACACCCCAAAGGCGGCCAGCCCGGCGGCGTGGTGGGCAACGACGGCCAAATCGGTCACGTACAGGGAATCGGTCGCCACAATCAGGCGAGTCAAAGGACACAAAGAGCCCAACCGATGATCGGGTATCCCGCCCACCCCGCTCCAACCAACGGCAGGGCCAGAGTAATAGCTCTCGCCCCCAGCGATCACGGAGCGGTGGACGTTCCGGGGGTGGGCGCAGTCCCGCTGGAAGAATGCAATCTGACCATGCTAATCGAGGAAATCAACGATCCCCAGAAAGGGGATCCCAGGGTCAAAACAATCAACGAGGTCAACGAGGAGATCAAAACCGATCCCAAAACCAACCCCGTAATGCAAATCGACCGAAGCCCCAAGACACCGGACGACAAGGGGCAGTCGACGGCAACCGTGCCGACCCAACGGAGAGGAAAGACCAAAGAGGACATGGGGAAGCCGACGGCAACCGTGCCGACCCAACGGAGAGGAATGACCAACCGAATAGCTAGCTCGTCGCTTTAAACAAAAAGGGCAATGGTTTCAACATGACCGGTGTGTGCGAACATATCCACGACCCGAATAGCCTCAAGCCGATAACCAAACCGTGCCGTCAGTAATGCCGCGTCTCGTGCCAAAGTCTCCGGATTACAGGACGCATAAACGATGCGTTCTGGGGCAAGTGTCGGCACGATGGCGGTCAAGATTTCCAGCGCCCCGGATCGGGGAGGATCCAGGAGCAGTTTTGTGAAGCCCTCTACTGCCCACCATTGACCAGGTGGGTTTTCTGTAAGATCTGCGTGTATGAATTCAACGTTGTCTTTGTGATTAAAAAGAGCATTGTCCTTCGCACGGCGTAACAACCCATCGTCATAGTCCACGCCGACGACTCGTTCAATGCTAGATGCCACTGGCAGCGTCAGGTTGCCTAGCCCGCAAAACAATTCCAGCACCCGGTCCCGCGACGTCGGTGCCAGCATCTGCAATACAGACTCGACGATCTCCTGATTCGCGACATCATTAACCTGGATGAAGTCAGTTGGTAGAAATTTGATCGTGTCCCCACTGGCTCGAATGCGATAGGTCAACGGTTCACCTTGTTTCTCCAACGGAACGATCGTATCCGGTCCCCCGCTCTGGAGATAGACGCGAACATTCTGTTCCCGCCCGAACGAAATTAACTGTAGAAGATCCTGTTCACTACACGGAGCTAAGTATCTGACGATGATTGCCAAGACATTCGTTCCACTCGCTATTTCAATTTGTGGAATGCTCTCTCGGCCACTGAGTTGTTGCAATTGGGCCTTTAGACTGGGTAACAAAGCAGAGAGTTCTGGTACCAGTGTATGACACTGTTTTAAATCGGTGACATAGCTCTTTTCGAATTCCCGGAACCCGACCAAAACCCCACCTTTCTTGGGCACATAACGAACGCTTAATCGCCCTTTCCGCCGGTAGCCCCATGCACTAGGTGAAATACCTTTCATCTGCTCAACCGCAAACGTAACACCGTGACGTTTCAGTGCGGCGCCAACGTTAAGCTGTTTGTGATGTAATTGACCGCCGATGGACAAATGTTGCATCACACATCCACCACAAACACCGAAATACTCACAACGGGGGACGACTCGATCGGCAGAAGCTTGTAAGGTGATGAGAGATTTCGCTCTACGGGCTCGTCGCCGTTTCTTAGTAATTGTAGCTCGGACAACTTCTCCAGGAAGGGCGTTATCAACGAGCCAAGTCGTTCCGTCGTGCTCGGCAATACCACGGCCATTGTTGGTCAGCCCGGTTATGGAAATATCGATGGTCGTCAAAACGGTCGTTTTATTCAGGCGCTGTGCGGGACCTATTGCCAGTCTGCCATGAACGCCTTCAAATGGGCTTTATCGGATGCAGCGAGGGCTTTACGGACCGCTTGCCGTTCGCTATGTAAGCTTTCGCTGCTTAGGCGCCCCCGCAGCGCCTCGAAACGCAAATAGATTAAATACGTATTGAGCACATCCGTTTCACAGTAGTTCCTAATGATTTCAAGTTTCCCATCAAGAAAAAGGTCGCACACATCCTTGCCACTGATCGTGCCCTTTCCGGGTAAATCAAGCAATTTTGAAATGTCATCCAACGGGGCGTTCGCGCGTGCCTGATGCCCCGCCAAAACATCCATTAGGTCAATATGACGCCAATGAAAACGATTAAGGTAGTTATTCCAGCGGTACTCTCGATCCTTGTCGCCGACCTCCCAATAACCTCTAGCCGATACGTTCTGTAACAAACTCCGGTAATGAAGCACCGGTAGATCAAAGCCGGTGCCGTTCCAACTCACGAGCACCGGGTCATAACGCTCAATTCCTGTAAAAAATCGTTGGACAAGTTCCTCTTCACTAGATTCCTCGTCTCCCAGCGACCAGATTCTAAATTCCTCTCGCGTTCGCAAGCCAATAGAGATTGCTACAACCCGGTGGAGGTACAACGGAAGGAAGTCCGACCCCCCGGTTTTCTCACGGCGTATGGCCTGCATCGCTTTAACAACCTGTGCAGGGGGTAGATCATCAAGTTCGTATAAACGAATTCCCGCATCAATATCAGGAACCGT
>JAKUTI010000137.1 GCA_022448765.1 Pseudomonadales bacterium | reverse complement strand
ATGCTCCGTTACCATACTCGTGTTTGTTAATGAGCGTCATAGCTTCGTCCAGATCTTTTACCCGCACAACGCAAAGCACCGGCCCGAATATTTCGTCCGTATAGATGCTCATGTTTTCTGTGACTTCGTCAAACAAACAACCGCCAATAAAAAAACCATTTTCATGATCCGGAATAACCAAGTTGCGTCCATCAACGATCAGCTCGGCGCCCTGTTCTAAGCCTTGTTCAATATAGGAATAAATTCTTGCCAGCGCATCTTTTGTGATTAGTGGTCCCATATCGTTGGACGCATCTTCGCCAGGACCAATTTTCAATTTCTTGATACGACTCTCTAAGCGCGTAACTACTTTGTCTGCTGCTTCCTCACCTACACACACTGCAACAGAAATTGCCATGCAACGTTCACCGCAAGAACCATATGCTGCACCCATAAGTGCACTCACTGCGTTATCAACATCTGCGTCAGGCATAACTACGGCGTGATTTTTCGCACCGCCTAAAGCCTGCACTCGTTTACCGGCATCGGTGCCTTTCTGATAAATCGATTCGGCAATAGGAGTAGAACCTACAAAGCTTACCGCTTGAATGCGCTCATCGCTAAGCAGCATATCGACAGTTTCTTTATCGCCATTTAAAACATTAAAGACGCCATTAGGGATTCCAGCTTCAGAAAGTAACTTTGCTATGTATATAGAAGGTGAAGGATCTCGCTCTGACGGTTTCAGAATAAAGGTGTTGCCACAGGCAATTGCTAAAGGAAACATCCACATGGGGACCATGACAGGGAAGTTAAAGGGGGTAATACCCACGACCACGCCCAACGGCGACATTTCGCTCCAGCTATCGATGTCTGGCCCGACCGCTTTGCTGTACTCACCTTTTAAGTGTTCAGCTATCCCCGTGGCATATTCGATATTCTCTATTCCCCGTTGAAGCTCACCCTGAGCATCCAACAGGGTTTTGCCGTGTTCGAGGGTGATCAGCCGACAGAGTTCGTCAGCGTGGGCCGATACCGCGTCACAAAATTTCCGAATAATGACGGCTCGTTTTGCCGGCTCAACGAGCCGCCAATCTTGATACGCGTTGCTCGAGGAATCGACAGCGGTATTGACCGTCGATTCGTCGCCGAGCGTGACATAACCCATTTGTTCACCCGTTGCAGGGTCAAACCGTTCAAGCCTTCGCGAACCGCCAGTCTCGGGTCTGCCAGCAATGAAATGTCGCGTGATACCTGTCTGTGTCAATTCCCTCTCCATCAACCTTGTTGAACTCAAAAACTAGGCGGTTTCATTCAATACGTCGCCGAGTATCCCTAACATTTGCTCAATCTCGGCTTCGCTAATAACCAACGGAGGCGCGAGCGCCACAATGTCGGCCGTGGTGCGAACGAGTAGACCTCGATCAAAAGCCTCCCGAAATACAGACATCGCGCGGTAGGTCGGAGCATCATCCTGAGGCCGTAATTCCACCGCGCCCGCCAGACCAAAATTACGCACGTCAATAACGTGCGGCTTATCGGCGAGCGAATGCAAACCGGCCTCCCACTTGGCCTCAAGCTCGCGGACGTGTCGAAAAATACCTTCGTTTTCGTAAACGTCCAACGCCGCATGCGCCGCCGCGGCCGCCAGCGGATGACCTGAATAGGTGTAGCCGTGAAAGAACTCGATCGCCGTGGGAGGGCCTCGCATAAACGCTTCTCGAATTTCCTCGCGGACTAGGACCGCACCCATCGGCACGGTGCCACTTGTTAGTCCCTTGGCCGTGCACATGATGTCGGGAACGACACCCAATCGCTCAGCCGCCGAAGACCAACCCAGACGTCCGAATGCGGTAATCACTTCATCGAAGATCAGCAAGATCCCGTGAGCCTTCGTGATTTCGCGTAACCGCTCCAGATAACCCACTGGCGGGACCAGCACCCCACCCGAACCGGCGAAGGGCTCGACAATGACAGCCGCGATGGTGCTCGCATGGTTGCTCTTGATAATGCGTTCGAGTTCGTCCGCGAGATGGGCTCCCCAAGCAGGCTGCCCTCTGCTGAACGCCTGGTGCTGCACGTCGTAGGTTTCGGGGAGATGAAGTACGCCAGGAAGTAAGGGGCCAGCCGCGATCCGGTTGTTGCCGATGCCACCGACACTTGTCCCACCAAATCCAGAACCGTGATACCCACGTTGGCGCCCTACCAATCGGGTCCGTTGGCCTTCGCCGAGTGCATGGTGATATCCCAGCGCAATCTTGAGCGCCGTATCAACGGATTCCGATCCCGAATTCGTGAAGAAAACCGCATCCATTCCATCGGGCATCATGCTCGCTAGACGTTCGGCAAGACGAAAGATCTCAGGGTGCCCCATTTGAAATGCTGGGGAATAATCGAGCTCGTCGGCCGCCTGACGTATGGCAGCAACAATGTGGGGATGACAATGCCCCGCATTGCAACACCAAAGTCCCGACATCCCATCCATAATTCGACGATCGTCGACGGTCGTATAGTAAAGACCTTTCGCGCTTTGCATTAGCCGGGGCTCATTCTTGAAAGCCCGATTACCCGTAAACGGCATCCAGTACGCCGAGAGATCGATTTCGTTATGTAAAGGGTTTTTCATTTCCGCCCCGCTCCACCCGATAAAACGACCACGGTGGAATCTTCTCACCAAAGACCTCGGCCAACTTGTATTTTCGTCGATACGCCATCATTACGGAACGACTAAGCATCGGGACTTCCAGTCTTGTTACCGCCACGTTTTAGACTCTACCAAGGAGATCTAGTTTCGATTTTTCATATCATAAAATATTGATTTACATATATTTTATACTATCCAAACACGACGAAATAGAGAGCTCGTCAGAAACTCGTACGCACCAAATGTTGTTGGAATGTGGAATCCCATACCAAGTCCGGGTTTCAATGAATACTTCGTCAATTTGATCGCTGAAACGCCAATCCTTGACCGGGAAAGCCACACGCTCGCCACCAAGGCAAAGCCCCGGCCCAACGCCCTTCGGTGCACATCCAACAACCAAGAGAGGCCCAGGATCAGCAAGACAAGCGTCTGCCGTATGCCTTCTGGAAATTGGTCGTCGAACATTCGCGAGTTGGTCTGCACGGGTGAAAGTTGCTATGCCCGATTTATCCCAGCTTGGGAGATTTGTATCGCTTCATGACGATCGAATCACCGCGGCAAATCTTTCCAGGCACATCAACCACCCCGACCACCCCACGCTTCCGTTTTGCCTCAATCAGTACCCGTCGGCTCGTAAGCGAATCGCCCGAGCGCGTGGAACAACGGCTGACTATCTTTTCAGCCATGTGCGTACAAGGGGGATTGAAGTCCTCTACAACCAACACAGCGCCGGAAGGAAACACCAGCTTCGACCCTTTCGGGAGTTTCGAAAAATCCTCGATTCCTTCAACGAAAACGTTGACGCCAAGATCCGCGGGCATCAACGGTTGAGCGAGATTCAGCGCTTCTTGGATCTCTCGCGCTTCTTCTTGCGACATGCCCGACCATTGACGATTATTTCTCCGTACGGTTCCTGCCGGCTCCGTATCGCCTTCATAACAGACACGGCTCGGGCCACGATGAACGTCCTCAACAAAGCCTTCGAAATCGGCCACGACATATTCTTTTGCACGCCATGCCAAATCCTCCTCCGTTTTAGTAGATACCGAGATTAACGTCGCTTTTTGTTCCTTCACCTTGATCCTCCCCGATGCGAGTCAATCAGACCTTTTCGATTGTTTCGCTCTCTAGACCCAACCACGCTCTCGTAGTCTAACCGTCGCAGACAAACTCGTTCGCGCAAGCGTTTCACCAGTCAAAGAATTCCACTAATCCCTGTATCGATCCTGCGAAGCCGGGATAGTCGGTCAACTTCCCCCTAAATCTATCGATTTCAGGGCTAAACAGTTACGGCCAGTGCTTTGGATCGCTGCTTCCATTGACGCTCCGAGTCCGAGCGTGTATGACCGGGTCATGAGGATTCAACTAGTCGACGAGATTCGCGGAAATCTTTCGGTCGATGATGAACATCCGTATCGAACCGGTCCGTGGCAGCCAAACACACGGGAGTTCGACGCCTTCGATTTAGACGTGGTTGGCGAACTGCCTGATGATCTTACCGGTGTGTATTTGAGAAATACCGAAAACCCTTTGCACGAAGCCATCGGTCGATACCATCCGTTTGATGGCGACGGCATGTTGCACTCAATCTCGTTTGAATCGGGAAAGGTTGATTATCGTAATCGCTACATACGAACCGATGGATTTAACGCCGAAGTTGAATCCGGAACGCCTCTATGGGCTGGTTTGATGGAAAATCCACAGAAATCAAAGCGCCAAGGGTGGGGGGCTCGAACGGGTCTAAAAGATTCGTCAAGTACCGACGTGGTCGTCCACCGCGGTCGCGCAGCAACCAGTTTTTATCAATGCGGCGATATCTACGAGCTTGACCCTAAAACGCTTCGTACGCTAGGCAAGGCAAACTGGACGAAGGACGTGACACCCGGGTGGGGAGTTTCAGCCCACACGAAGGTCGACCCATCGTCAGGCGAGTTGCTGTTTTTCAATTATTCAAAACAGCCCCCGTACATGCACTACGGTGTGGTCGATACTGAGGGAAATCTTGCGCATTACGTTCCAGTCGAATTGCCGGGACCCCGGCTACCGCACGACATGGCGTTCACCAAGAACTATGCAATCCTCAACGATATGCCTCTCTTCTGGGACCCTGACGCGCTACGTCAAGGCGCTCACGCCGTCCGTTTTTTCAGAAACATCCCTAGCCGTTTCGCCGTAATACCGCGGCGCGGGCATGCCCGGGATATCCGATGGTTTGAAGCTGAGCCAACATACGTACTGCACTGGATCAATGCGTATGAGGAAGGCGACGACGTCATACTCGACGGATATCGCCAAGACCCTTCGAAAGCAGTCAACGTTGACTTACCCGAAAATTTGATCCCGTATCGAATGCTGGACATTCATTCCGTTGGAGCTCGTGCATACCGGTGGCGGTTCAACATGCAAACGGGGTCCGTATCCGAACACCCTCTCGACGACCTGATTTCGGAGTTTGGCATGATCAATCCGGATGTCGCGGGCAAGCCATACCATTACGTATGGGA
The DNA here is from genome assembly GCA_022448765.1 of Pseudomonadales bacterium. Taxonomy (GTDB): domain Bacteria; phylum Pseudomonadota; class Gammaproteobacteria; order Pseudomonadales; family Azotimanducaceae; genus UBA11889. The sequence goes on along the minus strand of JAKUTI010000137.1, from coordinate 1,943 downwards.
GATGACCACCAAACCGGGTTGGTTCCTTTTCAACGGCGTCACGCGCCTGAACGTGAAAACGGGCGAACGCCAAGCATATGAGTTTCCAACAGGGGTCTACGCAAGTGAAAGCCCAGTGGTACCGGCACGCACGAACGGTCGCGAAGACGGTGGATTCGTCGTCACCATAGTCTCGGATATGAACGAAGATTCCTCAAGCTGCCTGGTATTTAACGCTAACGACCTAACCTACGGTCCTATCGCGACGATCCAGTTGCCGGAACGAGTCTGTGTCGGCACCCACAGCTATTGGGAAAACGTCTAGGTCAGCTTTCGTCTAGTGGCCGCACGACCAACTGAACGCCGTTTTTTGTGACCGTCGATCTCCCCCCGTCCTGACCTTCTTCACCGGTTCAGGAAGATAGTACGAACCCCGCATAGTTGTTCGACGCGATCTCGTCGCACTTTTTCCGGTAAGTTCCGACGCCGCCTACGTAGGGCATGAATATTCGGGGCTTACCTGGAATATTTGCGCCGAGGTACCACGAATTGCAACTTGGCGCCGTGAACATCGTCCCCTTGGCAACGTCATTCACATGTTCTATCCAATTGGTCTCCGCTTCAGCGGTGGGCTCGATAGAACGAAGTTGGTGTTGATCCATATGCGCAATGCAATCGCTAATCCAATCGACGTGCTGCTCGATAGAAACAAGCATGTTGCTCAGCACCGACGGACTTCCGGGCCCCGTGATCGTGAACATATTCGGAAACCCGTGGACCTGCAGTCCCAAGAATGTGCGAGGACCCGCTGCCCAAACGTCGGCAAGACGCGTTCCTCCACGACCCGTGATGTCGATTTTCAACAACGCCCCCGTCATCGCATCGAACCCGGTCGCGAACACCAGCGCATCGAACTCGTACGACCCTTGACTTGTCTTCACGCCCTGTTCGGTGATGTTTTCAATACCACCTTGGCGGAGATCGACCAAGGTGACATTGTCTCGGTTGAAGGCGTCGTAATAATGACTGTCAATCACGGGCCTCTTGCAACCGATGGGGTAGTCACGGGGCATTAGCCGACCCGCAACATCAGGATCGTCAATGACGCGAGCTACCTGCTCTCGATACATTTCACAAGCAAGTTCGTTGGCATTCGGATCTAGACCGACATCCAGGTAGCGACCGATCGCGCTAAAACCGTCCCTGTCCAGCGCAGTTTTACGCTGATCAGCCGTCGTATCGAGTATTGCATCCGTGGGGGGAGCATTATCGGCACCGCCAAAACCAAATCCATAACCTATGATGCCGGCTAGCGATTCGCGTTGTTGTTTCCGGATTTCATTGTAATTAGCCTTGGCTTTAGCTCGAAACGCTTCTGTCAGCGGCCGGTTGTTCGCTGGCATCGTGTAGTTGGGCGTTCGTTGGAATACGGTGAGATGCAACGCCTCCTCAGCAATCACAGGAATAGATTGAATCCCCGACGATCCCGTGCCGATTAAACCAACGCTTACCCCCGTAAAATCCACAGCTTCGTGCGGCCAGCGTCCCGTGTGATAGACCGGGCCGTGGAAATTATCTGCCCCGGCAATTTCTGGGGTGTTAGGAACCGATAAACAGCCAGTTGCCATGACACAATATCGCGCCTCGTATGACTTCCCGTCATCCGTTTCGACCAGCCATTGGCGAGTTTCCTCGTTGTAAGTCGCGGATGTTATTCGCGTGTCAAAACGTATTTGCGGCAACAAGTCAAAACGCTCGGCAATGTGGTTTGCGTAGTCCAGTATTTCGGGCTGACCCGCCATGACTTCGGACCAATTCCATTCCTGCTGAAGCTCGTCAGAAAAACTAAACGAATACTCCATGCTCGGCACGTCACACCGCGCGCCGGGATAGCGATTCCAATACCAGGTACCACCGACCCCATCACCAGCTTCCAAAACCTGTACCGATAAACCCAAGGCGCG
>JAKUTI010000136.1 GCA_022448765.1 Pseudomonadales bacterium | reverse complement strand
AGATGGACATCACGTTCCGCCACTCGTGCGGTGACAAGCATCGGATCAAGATCAATCACCGTAGCGCAACGGCTACCGGGCACAAGGTAGTCACCTACGTCGGCGTGCGTCTCCTCGACAATCCCGTCGAAAGGAGCCCGAATATTGGTTCGCTCAAGATCCAGAGTTCTCGTCATCAGCGCAGCGTCTGCCGCAGCCAGCTTCGCCTTGGCCGTGGCAATCATGGTTCTCGATTGGAATCCCTCCACCTCAAGTCGTTTGCTTCCTTCGTATTCGATTCTCGCTTGATTGACTGCCTGCTCGGCCTGGATCAAGCGCGCCAGACGATCATCTGTCGAGAGCCGACAAAGAAGGCTTCCCTTCTTTACAGCTTCTCCCCGTTCGATTTTCCGTTCGACGACGCTGCCCGTGGTTTCGGCCATCACTTGGACTGCACGTTTATGTTCCGTTCGGCCCCTCAGCCGGACGTGTCGAGTACGCCACGTGGACTCAATAACGCGTGCTTTCACACGCGTTCGCACCCGCTCCTTATTCGACTTGGCGTAGACAGCGTTCTTTTCGTTTAGCGTTGACGCAACCTTACTTCGCCCGTCGTCCTGAAATATTCCGGAACCGAGCCACATCAGTCCAAGTACAGCAATGACGCCAGCTGCTACGTACGTGTGCCGCATATCGTTAATCGGGCAGTGAGATCCGCTGACTTTACCATGTTTGACCATCACCAATCCGAAACATGCCTCCGGTTAGCCACCAACAAAACACCCGGTTCAGTCCAACCGTCACGCGTATACTGGTCGCCATCAAACGACTAGAAATCGCAAAGGGAACGTATTTTGAATAGTCACAAGATACAAAGCTTGGAACAGCTACGCGCGGTCATTGGGGATGAAATCCCTGGGCTTCACGAAAAAAATATTGACCACGTCGATGAATTCGCTCGGGACTTCATCGAGAAGAGCCCGTTGATCGTCTTGTCGACCGCAGACGAAAAGGGGCGCATGGACGCGTCGCCCAAGGGAGACGCGCCCGGATTTGTTGAGGTATTGAACGAACAAACATTATTAATTCCTGATCGACCCGGCAATAAACTTGCTTACGGCCACCAGAACATACTTTCCAACCCTAACGTCGGCATTTTGTTTATTGTCCCCAATACTCGGGAAACATTGCGGATCAACGGTCGTGCAGAACTGTCATGCGAACCGGATCTGTTACATCAATTTGCGGCACGCAACAAACCAGCGACGCTCGTCATTCGAGTGTTTGTAGATGAATGCTTCTTTCACTGTGGCAAGGCTATGTTGCGGTCCAAGTTGTGGGACAGGTCTACCTGGCAGGAAAACTTTCGTGTCTCGTTCGGTGAAATCTTTGCCGCTCGAAAAATCGCAGGATCTGATGCCGTCAAATCCATCGATCAGCGTATCGAAGCCGATTACCGCGACAACCTCTAAGTTATACATAGAGACTGCCGCGGTTCAAACGAGCTATCGAAGACGCCAAGGCGTTTTATTTGGAAGGGATGACCGCCAAGCCCGACAACTACGAGCAAACGCATATTTACGAGTTATTGTGGAGCGAAACTCAGCTTAGCGCGGGACTTGCCTTTTTCTACGAGGGATTCCGAACTTCATCCGACCATGCATCCGTTGCAAGATTGATCTTGCCACGCAGCGCGGTAGGCGTAACCACCGGCCCGCTAATTACTCTCGGTCCTAGAAGAAGACGTACGACCGAACGACGACGTTCTTTCGACACGGAGCGTCATCGGGCGCTGTTGGGTCCACACAGGCCGTGTGGAACGACCAGCGCGACACAGAACCGTCCGTAACGGAATCGTAGCACTTGAGCATCGACACTTCGTTCGACTTCTGCTGCGGAAACCAGTACCAGTCATGTTCGGGTCGGTAAGTGAAGCGTGTGGTCTCGCCAACACGATCATCATAGACGCGATAATTGGTGATGTAAGGTTGATCGGCGAAAGAAGGCCAAGCACAGAGCACGAATGGATTCTGACGGACCGTCTCCATCGGCTTTGCAAGATTAATGGACATAAATCGACGCGCCATCTTCGCGTCAGCCTGGTCTTCAGTGTAATGCTGTTCTCGCCCGAAGTTCCTCAAATTCTTCGTCAGCAGCTCACGGCATCGTACACGCCCACTGTTGTCATTCAGGTCATTGTGGACAAGGTTGGCGTATCCAGCATTGACGCCAGGAATCTTTTTGTCCTGATCCTCGGTGCGATCACCTTTGTAGTCTTTGTCAAACACATCGTGGTTATAAACGAGAGCGTCTGTGGCATCCGGGAAAAATTCTAATAGGAGCTTCTCGATCTCTGGGTAGAATACGCGTTCTACCTCTCCCGCATCGTAGAAGTTCGCGCACTTGGATTCGCAGTGAGCGAGCGAAACACCGAGTTTATCCATGCATTCAGAACTGTTGGGCGATAGACCTGGGTGGTACTCCTCCATGCGTCTCGCATCCCGTAAGACCTGAGGGAAGTAGAGACATCGACGCCCGTGGTCTCGCTCGTCCCTCCTAAGCGCTTTCGCATCGGCTTCCCGTTCTGGGTCGCGCCAAAGTGCGTTCGACGAAACGATCGAGTATGAGGGTTGCTCATGAACCGTGTACCGTAGGGGAAGAGCTAGTCCTCCTTCGGGAGCTTCAATGTTGTTCGCACGAATGTACTCCAAGCACTCGGAGTACTCCTTAAATCCTAAACCCCATTTGGTTTCGATAGGACCGGGGCCTGCACTCTCGAGCATGTCGATAACCGCCTGTCCCTCCCCTTCGGCGATCTGAACAAATGCCGCTTCCGTTGCTGCAGAGGTTCCTGCATCGCCATTCCGATCGAACGACATGTATGACAACCCCCCATTCGCCGCGATCGGCGGCGGCTGTCCCTCCGTGAGTTCGAAAGAGGGCACGTAGGTCGACGAAACTGTCGAGGACTCCGCCATAACTCGGTCGGCGCTACCCTTGAACCGGCTCATAAGCACTCTCTATGTGTAGGACGGCCCATCGTGGCACAGGGGATCTGCCCTTTCCAGGGCTAGCTCAGCGTCGATATACCGACCAACCACACAAACAAGAAATAACAAAGAGGCGGTGTATAACAGTGGAAGCAAAGAAAAGCCCGATAAGGTGGGCACTTACGACACTCATCCAATCGATCTCGGTGACCCTCAAAACGCTGTTCTTGGCTGCGCTGCGGGATAATTGAGCTGAGCGATACTTATTCGATCTAACTATATAAAACGCACATTGCCACTGATTTGCATTGCGGGTACGTCGGCTAGGACTTTCTGGCGACTTCGTGATCGAATTTTCTTTCGAGGCTTAAGACATCCGTTCTGTGGTTTAGACCTAACTCTATGAAACTTGCCCTTCTAGGTGTTTGGCCAAAACATCAACCAACTCTCGAGCATCATCGCTGGCGCCGTGAATGAAACTTGATTTCCGCCGCCGCAAAAAAGTAAGCCCAAGAACGACAACTCCTGGAGAATCCGTGACGACACCGCCCTCGTGTTTGAGACGACCTTTAGAGTCAAATACTGGCAAATCCAGCCACGAGTAATCCGGTTTGTAACCAGTCGCCCAAATGACACTTTGGATTCCCGCCGTTCCGCCAATGGTTACGCCGAGTTCGGGTCTTTCCGAAACTACGGTGTCTTCGAATCGTTCTACCCTGGGAATTTCCAAGTTGGATTGTTTGCTCGCCCACTCGTCAAACGTATTGAGGAGTCGATTAAGTTTGAGGTCGGCCAATGCGCAAATATTTTTTAGCGAACCAGAGAACTGCGCTACCGACGTATCTCCCATTGGACGAACACCCGCCAAACGTCCTACCAGCACCACGCCCTTACATGACAGACTATTCAGGTCAACCGTGGAGTGATCAGGTGTTCCGATGAGCTGTGGCGACGGTATATTTCGCGCGCGGACTAGATCATCAACATCGCCGATCGTGTCATCGAGCAGACCCGTTGCATGCATCCACCACTGTACGTCTCTTCCACGATAGATCCGTGGCATTCGAACGTGTTCGCCCACGGACAGCGTAACCGGACGACCCGAATCATGAATCTCGCTCGCTAACTGAAGTCCTGTAGCGGAAGCGCCCACGACTAACGCAGGGCCCTCAGGCAACTGTCGAGGATTCTTGTAGTGCAGCGAATGAACGGCCTTCACACCTTCAGGCATCGCATCGGCAAAGGGAGGTAAACTTTCGAGGTTACAGGCACCGCTCGCGAGGACTAGTGCTCTAGCTTCAAAATCACCCCTAGTCGTCTCGATAACGTATCCCTTAACTGACGTCCTGACACGAGATACATTTGTTCCTTCAAGAAGTGGTGTGTTGATGCTAGACGAGTAATTGGTGATGAACTGTATGACGCCTTCCATCGTCATAAAAGCATCGGGGTCATCTCCGTCATAACTGCAGCCCGGCAAAGAATTCTGCCAATTCGGGGTCAGAAGACGCAACGAGTCCCAGCGCGCCACGCGCCACGACTCGGCGACCCGACCTCTCTCAATCACTACATGTTCAATACCGCGTTGCCCCAACCAATAACTCGCGGAGAGCCCGCTGTGCCCGGCGCCTATAACAACAACGGGGACGGAAACATTATTAGCTAACAAGGGGTCACGAATTTACGTCGACACTTACACTCGTGGGGTTGGTAAGGATGTCGAAAACGGCGGAGCGTTTTTGCGACTGTGCGACAAGAGCTTCGACGTCTTCTTGCGAAGCGTCAGCGTCAATATCGAAGGTCACTTTAATATCCTCAAACCCGTTCCGGACTTCGGGATCGGCTCCTAAGATACCGAGAATATCCATCGAACCTTCAAGCTTGGCTTCAACCGATCGCAATTGAATGTCGCGGTTCTGAGCAACGCTAGCAATTCCCGCGGTTAAACACGAAGCAAGGCCCACCAGCACATATTCGACAGGCGTTGCACCATTGTCCTCGGCGGCAAATACCTCCGGGTGATCCGCATCAAAGTTAAACTCAGTCTTGTGTTTTTGCTCGTCACCAAGTCCACGAAAACGCTCAACAGTAGACTTGCTGTGAACTCCGTTTTGCCACTTGCACGTTGCTCGCCAAGCAAACTTTGCGCCCGCTGGAGCATCTGACAGAGCATCCCTAGCGCTTAGCAGCGCTTCGACGTTAACCCCGTTATCAACCTTCGGATCGGTCATTCCCATTCTTCCTTTTGATCTTGTTAGGCGTTGCAACCAGTTCCCGCCAATAATTATCGACGCACAATATACCGCTATCAAATAACGGATACGCCTGGGCCGGAACGTTGCACTCTCCTATCTACATAATAAAAATGCTATCGCTAAAATAATATTTTGATATCAAAACCTTCTATAAATATGTGATGCACACACTTTAGATTTTAGGCTGATTTCAAAGGTATCGGAACGTCGACTCTAAATAGAAACCCAAGCGGGCATCCACTCTATCCGAACATCGACCCTCAGGCCGAATGCCGTGCGGGGCCTCCCGATCGACTCACGTGAAAACCACCTCAATTGGCAGTCGCTCGCTTTCATAAACGTGGAAGTAGCATTTTCCCGCGCCTATCGCATGGGAAAAAAGGAGTTCACTCCCATTAACGCTGCCGCGCAACGTTCTAGAAGTCATTTGGTTTCCTCCGCTGTTCCTTCAACGGTCTCAGAAATTATTTCCTCGGTATGCTCGCCCAGATCGGGCGCGGCGTTTCGATCGTCAGCGCGATGCACGGAGAATCTAGCTGCTGGTCTGGCGTAACGGATGTTTCCCGCCGTCGGGTGCTCGTACTCCTCAATCAGTTGGTTGTGAGCAAGTTGAGCGTCTTTCAGTAACCCCTCGATAGAGTTGACTGGGGCGCACGGGACTTGGTGCGCATCTAATCGGTCAAGCCACTCCTGAGTCGTTCCCGCGGCGACTGTATCTCTCATGATCTCGTACATTTCCGGCAGATGTTGCATGCGATCAGCAAGTGTTTTGAAGCGTTCGTCGTGGGCAAGTTCCGGCCGTTCTGCTGCTGCGACAAAGCCTTGCCATTCGATGTCAGAGGCAACAAAGAACACAAGGTGACCATCCCGAGTCGCAAAAGCGGTGGTGTCGATTCCGGTCGTAATCGGCTCACTCGCTTCGTCACCTATAAGACATTGGTTCAACATGAGGTCGGGAAAGTTCCAAGCGACCGTTGCATCGAGCATTGAGAGTCGAACATGGTCCCCCTCGCCGGTGGTTTCTCGTGCAAGCAAGGCCGCACATGTTGCTTGGGCAACAGTCATGGCGGTTAGCTTGTCCGGCACCAGCGTGTGCATCATCATTGGCGTTTCGCCCGAGCGCTGGGCGTACATAAGCCCCGACAACGCCTGGATGATCGGGTCGTATACACGCTTGCGACGATATGGCCCACTCTCGCCGAAACCGCTTATTGATACATAGATAATGTCCGAGCATATGCTCCGCACGTATTCTTCGCCAAAGCCCATGCGTTCAATTGCACCCGGACGAAAGTTTTGAACGAAAACGTCGGCTGTGGCGATCAACCGACGGAGTGTCTCCTTACCGCCCTCGGATTTCAGATCCAAGACGACCGAACGTTTGTTGCGATTGTTCAGGAGAAACGCAGCACTCATGCCGTTCCGAGCAGGAGAGGCGTGACGCATGAGGTCGCCCGTTTCTGTCTCAACCTTGATCACATCGGCTCCCTGATCCGCAAGTAATTGCGTGCCGTAAGGCCCTGAGATCATCGCGGTTAGATCGATTATCCGATATTTCTGAAGTGGCCCCGAGCGTTTGTCGAATGCAGTCATCGCAATCTCCCCTAGACAGACATGCACTATCTAACCACACACCCAAGCGAACCCATATCGTTTGAGTGGCAGGAGGCAACGAGAAGTCTGTCGGTATTTTGCTGCCTCGCGCGGTGCTCGTGAAACTCGTGTGGTTGAAAGGTTTTCGGTTGCCCGTGCGCCATCAGCCATCAAGCCGACTTGTACATCTCTTTCAAATCATCCAGGGTCATGGTTGATAGGAAATCGTGATTCCCGTCGAGACCCCTCACGGCTCTTGAGCTTGGTTCACATCCTGAGGGC
>JAKUTI010000135.1 GCA_022448765.1 Pseudomonadales bacterium | reverse complement strand
CCTTGAAAGTCACTGCATCTGAGAAGTCACTGTTACAGCCTCCTCGCTTGTGTCTACGGTGTCACCATGCCGTGATGCAGCAGCGGCGGATGATGCGGATGCGGCGGAGTGAATTCGGAACGAGGAATGACCAGTTGACCTTTAAAGACGGGCTGATTGTGCCTCGCTCCAGTGAGTTGGTGGGAACCACCAAATACGACCAACTCGTTAAGTCACGGCGACGGGCTCAAAAAGCAGCCCGTCGTGCAATGGAGCCTTCCGACAGGCAACTAAAGATTGCAGCTAACTTCTAAGTAGTTGCTGGGTTGCGTGACGGGGTCACGGCCACGGTAGACTGTGGCAATGGTGTCCAGACACGGAAGAGAATCGAGCGGGATAGCCGATCTGTTTTTGTCCTTCGTGACAGCGTTTATCGTCTTCGCTTGTTGTACTACGGTCGTAAGGGCGGAAGAGCCATTAGCTCTCAGCATCATGACCTTCAATGTTCGGACATCCAATATTGATGATGGTGAGAATGCATGGGATCACCGTAAAGCCTTGGTGGTGGATACGATTCTTAGTCAGGCACCACAGGTGCTTGGTTTTCAGGAGGCGCTCGCCGATCAACTCGAGTATTTATCGGAGGCTCTTCCAGAATACCGATGGCTCGGAGTCGATCGTGGTCTTAACGGCGGTACCGGCCTGAGTGAATACACGCCCATTTTTTATCGATATACGGAGCTTGTCCCAATAGAGTCTGGTACTTTTTGGCTCTCATCGACTCCCGAAGGACCTAGAGGGTCAGGGTGGCGGCGCAATGTGTCGCGCATCGTGACGTGGGCCCAATTCCACCACGTTACGACCGGTCTTCGGTTCTATGTCTTCAATACACATTTGACGCTGAGACGCGGACCGCGGCAACTCGAATCAGTACGCATGATTAAGGATCGGCTGGCGACTTTACCGTCGGATAGTGCCATTGTGGTCACAGGAGATTTCAATGCCATTGCAGAAACAAGCGATACATGGGAGGCGGCCACGTCAGACGGATTGAGAGACGCATGGGTTGTTGCGACGGAGCGTTACGGGCCGTCGCGCACGTCTGGGGAATTTGGCCCTCCTGAGGAGGCCCCCGACGGACGTATCGATTGGATTCTTGTAGGTGGACCGATCGGAGTCCGATCGGTCGAAACGGTCGTGACTGATGACCGAGGACGATACCCTTCTGATCACTATCCTGTTGTTGCAGAGATTGAAGTGCGGGAGGAATGAGCCGGTTTAGATTAGGCTTACGAAACGATAAAGAGGGCTTCTGCAGGTGAGACGAAAGAGACGACCTGAGCGTTGGATTCCAGCCGGACGATACCATTCGAACCAAAGAGTGGTTCGGCACGCTGCGAGTATTTTTCTTGCGGCCCTAGTATTTGGTGCGGTGGTTTGGATGTTCTTGCCGGCGTGGTCTCAGACAGCTTCTGGCTTTCAGTCAGAAGAGTCGGTTCGTGAACTGCGCGTTGAGGTGCATCGACGATTCCCACACGATCCGACGGCCTATACGCAAGGTTTGATTTTATTTGAGGGCAAGCTGTTGGAAAGCACTGGGCGCTATGGGCAGTCTGATTTGAGACGGCTTGACCCTGCAACAGGGACCGTTGAACAGCGTGTTGGGATTTCCCCTGCATTCTTCGGTGAAGGCATTGCCCGAGTCGAAGATCGGTTGATCATGTTGACGTACAAAGCCCAGCGTGCGTTTGCTCTGGGTATTGAACAGTTTGATCAGTTGGAAACGTTTCGCTACCGCGGCGAGGGATGGGGACTGTGTAATGACGGCCGCCGATTAATTATGAGTAATGGCTCGAGTCGTCTGACTTTTCGTGATCTTCAGTCATTTGAAGAAATTGGTGGGGTTGATGTCACGCTGCGAGGCGTACCGCAGATGCAACTCAACGAATTGGAATGTGTTGGCGATACGGTCTATGCGAACGTGTACCAACGGGACATTATTCTCCGTATCGACCTGGAGAGTGGTGACGTCACCGAATATATCGATGCGTCAGGGCTGCTCACGCGAGAAGAGTCACGTGGTGTGGATGTGCTTAATGGTATCGCGTATGACCCGGACCGTGATCGTTTCTACATCACCGGTAAATTGTGGCCGACGATGTTCGAAGTGACATTCGAAGAGTGATTGCGCGGAGTCCGCGTACGTATTGCGTGTGCGGGCAAATAAAGTTGTTGTTATCGTGAGGTGTAGGGCGTCGGGATATTAACGTCGTGGGACGGCTGTACGTCCTCCGCCACCGCCGCCACCACCGTCGTCACCGCCGCCGCGTGAGTAGCCGCCCGACGACACACCGCCACTACCACCGCGAGAACGGGGCGCCGATGAGCCAGGTGACCTCCCGCTCGTTCCACCACCAGAGGCCGATCGGCCACTGCTCCGATCAATCGCACGCGGTGCGACGCGGGTGTAGCCTTGATCTTCGATGACACGAGGGCTCGTCCGTGAACCACCGGTATCATCCCGAATGGAGATGAAGGGATTTCCGTAATTGGGGTAGAAGTACGGACTGTAGCCCGAGAGCCACCCGCCATAGCCCAACGGGGTAACGTAATAGGGATAGAGGTCGCGGTACCAGATAGGATCATACGAAGAGTACGTACCAAACCGGCGAAAACCTCCGTACCCACCACCACCGCCACTGTTGCGGCGTTCGACTACAAACCTTTCTGGGTAGGCCAGCGCGACGAGTAAGTCGATAACACTCCCATCGATGCCGGCGTTGTCCAGTTCGATTAGTGTCTTCGCGTTGAGATTGAGACGGGGTTCGGTTTCCGTGAGCATGGCTTCAACGACCTGTGCGTCTGCAAGTAGTAAAGCTTCTTGGACGTTGATTAGGTTGAGCGAAGCTGTACTAAGCTGGCGTAGTTCACGGATCGTGCGCTGAGTAGCCTGAGGTGCTTGTGTACTTTTCAGTAACTCCTGCCGCTCAGAGGGTGTGATCGGGTCGTCCCGTCGTTCAAGTAGTGAAAGTCGCTCGGTTTCATCAATCGGTGTGTAGCGACGTATTTCAAGATGTTCGCGGTCCCCGACTTCAATCAGTTGTATATCGATCCAGTTAGCATTTGTTGAGAAAAAACTAACGCCGCTCGTACGTCGCAGAGTAGGGGTGCCACACTGCAGTTCAGCACGTGTAAAGAGACGATGGCCGTCAGATGACCACGTACGCTGTTCCCAGCCTTGGCAGTCACCATCTGTAACAGCGCGTTGTGTGCCGTCTGCGATGAGGGTGCGTTCCGCTAATGTCTCACCGGTCGCGCTAGCAGACAACAGGACGCCGGCATTGTCGGCCGTCGGGTTCATGCAGACCATGGTGCGTTCGGGAAAGTCGTCGCCCCGACCAGCCGCTCGTTCAACTTGTTCTTCCCAGAGTTGCCAGCACCCGACCCATGGCAACCATTGTGAATCGTAGGCGGGTGGAGCGGACAGAATGGTGCCGGCTTGGCGCGGAGTTGCAGCGTCGACACTGACTGCGAGTATGGCGCTTAGGGACAGAATCGTGCTTATAGCTATCAAGCGAGTGCGAGTGGTTCTGTTTCGCATGGTCCTCTCCTCCACTTTACCTATCAGAACACGAACCGAATTCCGACGCCAAGGCGTAACCCTGAAAGATCGATCGGGTTGAACTTAGAGAAGTCGCGATTTAGTTCTGCGTCAGCCCAGATTTGTCGAACTTCTCCGGTTACCGATACGTTTGGTGTGATGCGGACATGTACCCCTCCGAACACGTGCCCGCTCGGTGTCCAACCATCTGATTTGTAGTTGGCCCGAAAGATGGCCATGTCCCTGAAATCTACAAAATCTCCGGACTGCTGGAATTGATACCAAAGAAAACCACCACCTGCACCGACGTAGGGCACAAATCGGCTTGGCACGTACGAGTATTGTCCGATCGAGCGTCCACGTGAGGTAAGTGCAAACTCAAGGCTTGCAAAAAGATCGACTTGCCGCAAAGACGTATCTTGCTCAATCGGCAGGTCGTCCATGTCAGTAAAGTCGCGAGATTCGGACCGAGCAAACGCACTGGTAAAGTCGACGCCTGTCCGCAGGTCTATCCGGGAGGTTAATGTTTTCCCGAATTCAAGCGTGAGGCCAGCTCCGTTGAAGTCAGATTTTTCAAGGGTTAATTCCCGAGTCGTAAAGTCGTACAAGTCGCTTTGAGCCCGTTGCAGGTTTTGTTGGCCGCGCAGCATGATAAAACCGTTGGGTCGGTCGAACAGAAAATCTGGATCCTGTTGGGCTAATGCTTCAGGTACAAGCAGTAAGCAGAACATAAGAGTGAACATCGCAGTCGCCAAACTGCTTCGCTCCAAAGGTCTTTGCCTTGCGAACATATATCTCACTATGCATATATCGTACCAGTTATATTCGCCCCAGAATTCACTGATTTTGAGCCCCGGTAGTGTCAACTGATCAGGACAGTGTCTTGTTCAAAAGACTTTTCCTCGGGTTTCATTTACATTGGCGTAACGGGCTGGTTACACCCTGTGCTATGCTGCGGCTAACGTCAGGGAAACGCGGCCTTCCTACTACTTTGGCCCCGACCACCTCGGGCCGGATTCCCCTGGACACGGATCAGCTAATGAGGCCGTTAAACGGATTGAGAGCGATTGTGATGGTGTCGGCTATTGTCGGCATTGCATTCCTCGTCCGTACGAATTTGGGTGATACGACAAATGCACCCACTGTCGAAAGAAACAACACTGGTTCTATTGAATCAGGCGTGCTGAGTGAGCAGGCGCAGCAGGGATTTGACCCCCGTCAATTGCTCGACCAGGGACGCGGCACGATGAAGAGTCCGGGCGGTCCGCACGAGTTCTACTTTACTAGGGCGATTTACAACAGTGGCTGGGGATATGGTCGCTGGGCCATCGATTATCCGAAAGCTGACCGACAGTTCATGACGGTCGTAAATCGGTTAATCGATGTCAACGGGTCACCAACAGAGAACGCGATCCGGTTGGATGACCCCGAAATTCGGAAGTATCCGTTTCTATATGCGTTAGAAGTCGGGGATATCGCGTTAAGTCCTGCTGAGATTGAAGGCTTGCGAAACTATTTGCTAGCCGGTGGATTTTTGGTCATCGATGATTTTTGGGGTTCTTGGCAGTGGGCAAATTTTGAACAGCAGATACGCCAGGTATTCCCGGAGCATCCGATTATTGATGTGCCTCTTGACCATCCCCTTTTCAATACGGTCTATCGCATCGACGAAGTGTTGCAAGTACCAGCGTACGGTAATTACTGGGGTGGTCGTACGTGGGAGCAGGATGGATATACCGCACATGTACGAGGTATTTTTGACGAACAGGACCGATTAATGGTCCTCATAAATTGGAATACTGACTTGGGTGACGCGTGGGAGTGGGCAGAGCGGCCGGAATACCCTTTGAAGTACTCGACTTTTGCTGTCCAATTGGGCATCAATTTTATTGTCTATGCGATGAGCCACTGAGGCTTATTGCCGCCTGATCGAAAACCATGTTCGAATCGCTATTTGAGTTCTTGTTCAAGTATCGGCCGTTGATGTTTGAGCAAGGTGACTTTACATTTCGCGCGTCCTGGGCCGGAGGACTTGTGCTTCTGGTCGTAGTCGTCGCCGCTGCGGCGACGTGGCGGTCGTATACACAAGTACGTGGTAATAGTCAGCCGTTAGACCGACGTGTTTTGGCCGCGGTTCGTCTCGTTGCGCTTGCTGTGTTGGCGTTCTGTTTGCTGCGGCCAGTTCTTGTGCTGTCGTCGGTTGTGCCACAGCAAAATTTTCTCGGTGTGCTGATCGATGATTCACGGAGCATGCAGATAGCCGACCGTGATGAGACAGCGCGATTGCAATTCGTTGAGGATCAATTGGCAACAACGGACGGTGAGTTGCGTTCTGCACTTAACGAGCGTTTTTCGTTGCGGTTCTTTGGATTTTCAAGCGAGACCGATCGGCTTGATGTCGTCAATGAGCTTGGGTACAGCGGCACGCGTACACATTTAGGACAGGCGCTTGAGCGAGCACATGACGAGCTATCTGGTGTGCCGTTATCCGGTCTCGTTGTTGTTACAGACGGTGCGGATAATGCAGAGGACGGATTAGGTGAATCTTTACTGCCGATTCAAGCGGCTGGGGTACCTGTCTTTACTGTTGGCCTAGGTCGTGAAGAATTCGAACGTGATATTCAGCTTGGTCGGGTTGAAACTCCTCGTCGTGTGCTGAAGGGCGCGTCTCTTGTCACTGACTTGGTCGTGACGCATCGTGGGTATCGCGGTGAAACAGTTACGGTTCAGGCCGAAGATGAAGGTCGTATCGTCGGGTCAGAGGAGGTTGTACTGGCTGGCGATGGAGAACCGCAAACGGTGCGCTTGCGTTTTACTGCGGGAGAAGAAGGACCACGGTTATTTACTTTTCGTGTGTCGCCGCAGCCAGGCGAAATGGTTACTCAAAACAACATTCGAGACTCTCTTGTAGTCGTTGAAGACCGAGAAGAAAAACTATTGTACTTTGAAGGCGAACCACGGTTCGAAGTCAAGTTTCTTCGTCGTGCGGTCTCTGACGATGAGAATCTTCATGTGTCTATTCTGCAACGCACGGCAGAAAATAAGTTTATGCGGCTCGATGTTGAAGGGCCTGATGATCTCGTCGGTGGGTTTCCTCGTACACGAGCGGAACTCTACAAGTATCGCGGCATCATTCTTGGCAGTATCGAAGCCAATTACTTCACGCCCGACCAGTTGCGGATGATAGCGGACTTCGTTAATCACCGCGGCGGCGGACTTTTAATGCTGGGCAGTCATCGCTCGTTTGGTCAGGGTGGTTACGCAGGAACTCCAGTGGCTGATGTCCTCCCCGTTGTGCTTGATGAAACACGTAGTGATGGCGACGAGAGTTTCTTTGTCGAGGTGGGAGTTGAACCTACTCGTGCTGGCACCGCACACGCGGCGACACAGATTGCTGACACGGAAGATGCTTCCGCTGCTCGCTGGAGGGAATTGCCACCGATCACGATTGTCAACCCGATCACGGAAGTGAAGCCGGGTGCAACCACACTTTTGACAAGTGACACGACAAACGGAAACGAAGAACTGGTAGTGCTT
>JAKUTI010000134.1 GCA_022448765.1 Pseudomonadales bacterium | reverse complement strand
CGAGGTGGTCGCCCATTAATTCGTAGTGTTCCAAAAGACTTTGGAGATACGTGGCCATGCACTCTTCCGCGACGTCTCGGGCATGGTCTGGATCGGGGTGACAAAAAGTAAAATCGGCGGTCATGGTCGGGGGTGCGGTTTTCTCTTGGTAATGCTCGTAGCGTTCGCGATAACGTTCGATTCCCGGAAGGCGACGTTCCCAATGGGCTTCGGAAAACATAATCATACGGCCGCCGACCCGAGCACACGCTTCGATGGAATCTGATGAATTCGCGACGGCATAAATTCGGTCGTCAAACGACCGTTCCGGTCGTGGACGGATTTCGGTTCGAGGCTGCGGATAATAGGGTCCTTGCCCTTCAATAAAACCGTTCTTAAGTGCATCAACGATCATGACGGAAGATTCGTCAAAACGTTCCCTTGACGTATCCATGTCAATGCCGGCGAACGGTGCAAACTCGCGACGCGAGAGTCCGCGACCCATACCAAAGCGGACCCGACCCCCGGAAACCGTATCGAGAAGGGCAACTTTCTCGGCTACTCGGAGGGGCTCGTTCCAGGGAAGGATTACGGCGGCAGTACCGAGTTTGATATCGGTGGTCCTTCCTGCGACGAACGCGAGAAGTTCGAGATTGTCTGGGCAGAATGAATAATCGAAGAAGTGATGTTCAGTAGGCCAGACCGCATCGAACCCGAGTTCTTCGGCCAGTTCGGCGAGCCGGAGTTCTTGCTCGTAGACCGTGCCGTCGGTGACGTTGGTATCCCAGCCGTACGACGAAAAAATAAGTTGCAGGCCGACGTCCATGGAACCTCCGGTTTCTGTCTAATATGAAGGCAAACGTAAGGACATTGTAGTCCGGCTGCCAAACGGTGGTCGCGTGTTGGCACCGGACTCGATTTTGCGCACACTGGCTCGATATTAGCGGTATACGCGGTCGATGGAGCCCCGGCTTGCTTTCAGAAAAACAACAGTTCGATTACGCCATTGGCGATATGGGAATCAACCTCTATTTCATGTCTGTGATGACGTACTTGTTGTTTTTCTACACCGATGTGTACGGACTTTCAGCTGAAGTTGCGGCGGGCGTTTTTCTGTTTGCACGTATCGTCGATGCGGTTACCGATCCCATCATGGGTTTTTTAGCCGATCGAACACGGACGCGGTGGGGTAAGTTTCGGCCCTACGTGTTGTTTGGTCCGGTCCCATTAGCAGCCATCACCGTGGCGACATTCACGGTGCCGGATTTTGATGAGCTGGGACAGATCGTATGGGCGTACGCGACCTACACGGCATTTGGCATCATCTACACGGTGGTAACCATCCCCTACGCGGCGTTGAGTGCCGTCATAAGCAATGACTATCAAGAGCGATCCCGGTTCACCTCCTTACGAATGATCTTCGCGCTTGCAGGCGGGGCGATTGTGAGCGTTGGCATGTTGCCGTTGGTCGACCTATTGGGGGGCAACGCGATTGGGTACCAAAGGACCATGGTCGCGTTTGGTGTGATGGCCACACTGCTCCTGTGGCTCACGTTTCGAGGTACGGCGGAAAATGCGCTACAAGCGTCTACGACCCCGAAAGTCAGCTTTCGTGACAGTGTTCGCGTGGTTGCCGCCAATGGACCGTTGTGGATCACCATTGCGCTTTTTTGTTTGGGCATGCTCGCGTTTACGTTTCGGTTCAGCACGGCCCCTTACTATTTCAAGTACAGCATGGGGCGCGAAGATCTTATTCCACTCTACATGTTAGTCACGCTAGGCGTGATGTTTCCGAGCTTACTAGCCGTGCCTTGGCTTTCGAGAACATATGGGAAAGCGGGGGCGACGCGCGTAGGCGCGTTGATCGCAATGGTTGGGGCGGTCGGGTTTTACTATACGGCTCCGACCAATGTTTGGATGGTGTTTGTTTGGGGTTCCGTCTTGGCGATCGGAGGTGCACCCATCATGGTCCTTGGTTGGGCGATGCTTGCCGATACGGTTGAACAAGGGGAAGTGCGGACGGGCGTCCGGGCCGAGGGGGTGGTTTTTTCGACCGCTAGTTTTTTTCAGAAGTTGGCCAAAGCGGTCGCCGGATCGGGCATTGCCGCGATGCTGGCGTGGTTTGGTTTTGTCGCCAATCAAGAGCAGTCGCAAGACACCATCGCCGGGTTGCTCTTTATGATCGCTGTTTGTCCGTTGTTATTTAACGCGTTGTTATTTCTTGTTTCCCTCGCGCATCGTTTGGACCGCAACCGTCATGCAGAAATTGTTCGGGACTTAACTGAACGAGCCATAGTCCATGAGGATGCCCACTCAAGCTGATACCGCAACCTGATATCCATGACGTGCACACAGGCGTTCAAAGTAGTCGCGCGCATGGGGATGATGGTTTTCTAACACCTTAAAGCGATCAGCGAGCATTAACGTATAGCCCATCATAATGTCGGCTGCGGAGAATGTGTCGCCGACGAGATAGTCGGTTTTGCCGACCGCGTCATTCACCGCGTCAAGGCAGCTAAGAGCTCGGATGCGTGCGTCGTCGACGACTGCCGGGATTCGTTCGGCTTCAGGTTTCATTACCGTGTGGTGGGCGATGTCGCCGAGTGGGCGTGCAAACGTCGCTTCTGCGAACCAACACCACTGCAAGTACACGGCACCTTCTGGTGTTCCCGGCTCAGGCATTAGCCGACCATTCCCGTACCGATCGAGTACGTATTGGAGCATCGCCCCGGACTCAAACATCGTGAAACCTTGGTCGTCCATGGCGGGGACCTTCCCGGTAGGAGATTTGGCACGCCACTCGGGGGACTGGCGGAAGGCCGGTGAGAAATCGATGGTTTCGATGTCGTACGGAACTTCGAGTTCCTCGCAGAGCCATATAACGCGCACGGAGCGCGTTCCTTGAACGTGATAAATCTTCACGTGCGGTCCTTATTGCCGAAAGGCCTGCAGTGTAATTGAAGTCCAGGGTTTCGTCGTAGGGTGTGTTCCTGATAGCTGGCCTTTTAGGGTTCGCTAAGGCACGCTCATCGGATTGGAGGAGTAGCAGGGTGGTGTCCCGACATCATGATTGACGAAGAGAATCATTACGGCTTCCGATTGTCAGACGAACTGATCCTGCTACGGGATCAGATTCGACGATTTATGCGTGAAGAAGTGAAACCCATCGAAGACACATTGCCCCATGACGCGATTGGTTGCGGTAGTGATGATCGTATTCGACTTCGAGCGATGGCCGAAGACATGGGCCTCACACGACTCACCGTGCCGGAGGAATATGGGGGAAATCCGGTTAGCTCGATGGCCAGGGTGGTGATCGCGGAAGAATCGTCTAAGTGCCGGCTTGGGGGATATGCACCGGCGCTAGGAGCTTTTGGCGGTGGCCCTCCAAACATTATTTGGGGCGGCACGTCGGAGCAAATTGACCGTTATGGAATTCCATGTGTGGAAGGAAAAAAACGGGCTTTCGTTGCCATTACGGAACCAACGGGCGGATCGGACCCGCGGAACAATATTTCGACGCGTGCCGAAAAAGATGGTGACGATTGGATTCTCAACGGGCGGAAGATGTGGATCACGGGGGCTGAGGGAGCGGATTTCGGCGTCCTCTTTGCGCGCACCCGTGATGGTACTGCCGAGGCGCCACCGGAGATTACGGCGTTCATTGTTGAGCCGACGTTTACTGGAATAAGTTTTAATGAAATCAAAGTGATACGGGCATTATCTCCATACGAAATTGTTCTCGAGAATTGTCGTGTTCCGGCCGAGAATGTCTTGGGGTCGGTCGGACAAGGATTTGGTGTGGCACAGAGTTGGTTGGTGGATGCACGGATACCGTACGCCGCGGGCTGCATAGGAATGGCACAGGAAGCGCTTGACATGGCATGCGCTTGGGTAAAGCAGCGACCTACACGCGACGGCATGTTGGCTGACAAACAGGCGATTCAGTGGATGATTGCTGATTCAGAGGTCGAACTTCGGGCGGCTCGGATGCTTGTTTACGATGCCGCATCGAAAGTGGATGCGGGCCAGTCTGGCAAGGTCGATGCGTCGATTTGCAAGCTCTACGGAACTGAAACGGCCGGACGTGTGGTCGACCGCGCCATTCAAATGTTTGGGGGTATGGGTGTAGCCGAAGAAATGCCACTCGAACGTTGGTACCGAGAACTTCGCGTTAAGCGGATTGGGGAGGGCCCTTCTGAAGTGCATCGCATGGTGATTGCGCGGGACAAATTAAGGAATACGAGCGGGGGCGTGTACTTTAACTAACGCTTAGTACGTCGACGTGCTGTGACAACATCGGTGTTCAGCCCCACCCAGTGCATGCGTCCGACATAACGTGCGTGCTCGACTTTGAGGCACCGATCCATCACGACATCGAGACCTGCTTCTGTGGCGATGGCGGCCCCTTCGTCGCTGATGACACCAAACTGAAGCCATAAAGCTTTGGCGCCAATAGCGACAGCTTCCGTTGCGATGGCTGGCACGGCCGACGGATCTCGAAATACATTGACGATGTCAACGGCATCGCCGATAGCGGTCAATGAATCAAAGCTTGGTTCGCCAAGGACTTCGTCTTCGCGAGGATTGACGGGGAAGATTCGGTAGCCATGGCGCTTTGCGTAGTACCCGACAAAGTGACTGGCACGCAACGTGTTGCCTGATAGGCCGACGATGGCAATGTTGCGACCCGTGTGCAGGACGCGCTGTATCGTCGTTGGGTCTTGATAGTTAATGGTACTGGGCAAAGGCTTGCTCCAAATCCCATTGCAGGTCATCGACATCCTCGATGCCGATTGAAAGTCGGACGGTTCCCGGTGCGATACCTGCGGCTTCTAGTTCGTCGTCGTCGAGTTGCCGATGGGTAGTGCTGGCCGGATGGATGATCAGACTTTTTGCGTCGCCCACGTTGGCCAGATGCGAAAATAGTTTTACGTGACGGATCAAGTTCTGACCCGCCTCGCGACCGCCATCAAGCTCAAAGCAGAATACGGCGCCTGCGCCTTTAGGTAGATACTTTGAGAGCAAGGCTGAGTCCTCACCGTAGTGCAAAGCGGGGTGACTCACGCTGATAACGTCGGATCGAGCACTCAACCATTTCGCAATATTGAGAGCGTTGGATACGTGACGATCCATCCGCAAAGGTAGTGTTTCCGTACCTTGCAGGAAAAGGAAGGCATTGAAAGGGCTCATGCAAGCGCCGAGATCACGGAGTGTCTCGGAGCGTAGTTTCATGAGAAAGCCGTACATTCCAAATGTCTCGTGGAAAGCGAGCCCATGATAGGCGTCCGAGGGTTCAGCGATGACAGAAAACTTGCCGTTAGACCAATCGAAGTCCCCCGAGTCGATCACCACCCCACCGATGCTAGTACCGTGTCCGCCGAGAAACTTGGTGGCGGAGTGAATAACGATATCAGCGCCCCATTCGATAGGTCGACAGAGATAAGGCGTCGCAAAGGTGTTATCCATGATCAAGGGGAGGGAGTGGGTGTGTGCGACGTCAGCAATTTTTTCGATGTCCATGACATTGCCGCCCGGATTACCAATTGTTTCGCCAAAGAATAGGCGCGTCCGATCGGTCGTTGCCGCATTCCATTCGCCAGGATCGTCGGGATTGGCAAACGTCAAGTCGACGGACAATTTCTTGAACAAGTGTTTGAGTTGAGTGATCGATCCGCCGTAAAGGGCGCGTGAAGCCACCACGTGATCACCAGGTGAAAGCAACGTAAAGAAGGTGGCAGATTGCGCGGCTAGGCCGCTCGCGAAAGCAACGGCACCGGCACCGCCCTCCAAGTTCGCAATGCGCTCCTCGAACGCGGCGACCGTCGGGTTCATGATCCGCGAATAGGTATTGCCGTATTCCTGTAAATTAAAGTACGCGGCGGCCGATTCCGGATCTTCAAAAACGTAACTGCTTGTTTGAAAGATGGGGATCGCGCGTGCGCCAGTTTCAGGTTCTGGTCGCGCGCCCGCGTGCAGGGCTCGCGTCTGAAAACCGAATTGCCGATCGGGTACATCTGTCATGCGGGCAACATGACGTTCCTTTTGGGCTGTGTCAATTCGCTTGGGACGGTGGCCGGATGCTTGATGCTATGATTACCGGATGCGGCAACCACCGATCGATTACATCGAGCGAACGCGTGAGCAGTATGCGGGACTCGGATATCCGCCATACCAATGGGTAAAGAATGACCAGTCACCGGCCCTTGTGCTTCCGAAAAAGCCAATGCGTGAGTGGCGTGTGGGGCTTGTTGCTTCGGGTGGTATATACGTTGCAGGGCAAGTCGCCTTTCATTTCCACGACGACATTAGCTATAGGGAAATCGACTTTGAGACGCCCACGGATCAGATTAGAACGACGCATTTTGCATACGATCTGACCGACTCACGTAGAGACCCTAACGTCGTTTTTCCAATCGATACGCTTCGGGGCCTGGTGCGTGAGCGCGTCGTAGCCGAATTACCGCACCACGCATACACGTTCATGGGCGGTATTTATTCAGCTCGCAAAGTTCGTGATGTGCTGGCACCCGCACTTGTGACTAGACTGCTACAAGATGAGGTTGACGTTGCCGTGATGGTTCCCGTTTGACCCGTTTGCCATCAGTCCGTGGGACTGATTGCCCGTGAAGCGGAAAGTCGTGGTATTCCCTCGGTGAGTCTATCGAGCGCCTGGACGATCAGCCGATCGGTGAATCCCCCCCGCATGGTTTACCTTGATTTTCCGCTTGGACATACTGCGGGCCGAGCGAACGACGTCCAGTCCCAACGGGCGGTTGTGATGGCGGCGCTGCGATTGTTGGAGGAGGCGCGTCAGCCGGGCAGTACCGTAACAATGCGCCATCGTTGGTCTGGTGATGATGCGTGGAAAGATACAGTGATGCGACCGAAGATTAATGGAGATAGCGGTGAGATCTTTGATGACGACCGCGTGGAGCGATTGGCTACGCCTCAATATCAGAGTTCCGCCGACGCTGACCGCGTGACGGAGAATTGTCGGACATGCGTTTGGCTAGAAGAGTAGAACCGACAAGTACATTGAGTTTTTCGAATCAAATGGCGCAGACTGCTATTTTTGATATTGCGTAAATCGTATGACGATCGTTCGTCAGCAAGATCTGATCACTAGCGTTACCGACGCCTTGCAGTACATCTCGTACTATCACCCGCC
This sequence comes from Pseudomonadales bacterium, assembly GCA_022448765.1. Classification (GTDB taxonomy): domain Bacteria; phylum Pseudomonadota; class Gammaproteobacteria; order Pseudomonadales; family Azotimanducaceae; genus UBA11889. The sequence goes on along the minus strand of JAKUTI010000134.1, from coordinate 54 downwards.
AGATTTCATCCGCGCAATGACACAGGCATACGAACGGGAGGAATCGCCGGCGGC
>JAKUTI010000133.1 GCA_022448765.1 Pseudomonadales bacterium | reverse complement strand
GGTCACTCAGCTCTGGCGCGAAGTGGTCAACGAGGTCCATGAGGACTATCCGGACGTGGAACTTTCGCACATGTATGTCGACAACGCGGGGATGCAGCTTGTTCGCCATCCTGGTCAGTTCGATGTCATGGTCACTGGAAATATGTTTGGCGACATTCTCTCCGATGTCGCGGCCATGTTGACCGGGTCGCTGGGGATGCTGCCCTCGGCTTCTCTCAACTCGAGCGCGCAGGGACTCTTTGAACCAGTACACGGTAGCGCACCAGACATTGCGGGACAGAACGTCGCCAATCCGCTGGCGACGATTCTTTCGGGCGCGATGATGTTCCGTTATAGCCTTTCGGAACCCGAGATTGCCGATATGTTGGAGCAGTCGGTGGCCGATGTCTTGGGTCATTGCCGCACGCCGGACATCATGCCGACTGACGCGGTTTCGGAACTGACGTTGGTGGGTACGGATGAGATGGCCGATGCAGTCATTGCAGGACTAAGTTGAGGGTCAGGCGCAGCGAATGGAAAAAATCAACGTTGCCATTATTGGAGCTACGGGAGCGGTGGGAGAGGCCATGCGCGAGATCCTGGAGGAACGGGACTTTCCCATTGACGAACTCGTTTTGCTCGCAAGTGAACGGTCGGTAGGTAAGCGACTTCAATTTCATGGGAAGTCGGTTCGAGTGGCGTTACTCGACGATTTCGACTTTTCGAATACTCAGATCGCCCTGTTTTCGGCCGGTGGAACGGTGTCGACGGAACACGGCGAACGAGCCGCCCTTGCGGGATCCATCGTCGTCGACAATACGTCAGCGTTCAGATACGACGACGATGTGCCGCTAGTGGTTCCCGAGGTTAATGGACATCGAATTCAGGACGCTTTTGCGCGACACATTGTGGCGAATCCAAATTGTTCCACCATTCAGATGGTTGTCGCTTTAAAGCCGATCTATGACGCGGTTGGATTGGAACGAATCAATGTCGCCACATATCAAGCGGTGTCTGGTGCCGGTGCTGGCGGTATCAACGAATTGGCCGAACAAACGCTAAGCCTTATGAATGGAAAAGATGTCGAATCACGAGTTCATCCCGTACAAATCGCGTTCAACGCCATTCCCCACATCGATGCGTTTCAGGACAACGGCTATACCAAAGAAGAAATGAAAATGGTGTGGGAAACCCAGAAAATATTTGAGGACGAACGGATACGTGTTAATCCGACATGCGTTCGTATACCTGTTTTTTATGGACACTCGGAAGCCGTTCACATTGAAACGAGCGACTCTATCAGTGCTGAGGATGCACGAGAACTACTCGCAAATACCGAAGGTATCGTGGTGCTGGACGAGCAAAACGCGGGTGGCTATCCGACGGCGGCCCTTGATGCGGCTTCAAAGGATGCGGTCTTCGTAGGACGGATTCGAGAAGACATCTCTCATCCATGTGGACTGAATCTTTGGATCGTTTCCGATAACGTGCGAAAAGGGGCTGCGCTCAACAGCGTACAAATTGCCGAGGATCTGTTGCCGCTATTGGCCTAATAACCAATACCAGAAGTTGATGTAAGTGTGGCGCGAACATGGACTCAGCCTAGAATTTTCTGTTAGTTCGCTTTGGGGAAATAAGAGCCACAGTGTCGAGGGAAACCATTGCGCTAGGACTTGAATATTTGGGAACGGCGTTTCACGGCTTTCAATCACAACGCGGTCCCACGACTGTCCAGGATATTCTCGAAAAAGCATTGGCGCGCGTTGCCGGCGAAGCCTTACGGGTTACGGCTGCCGGTCGCACCGATGCCGGAGTGCATGCAACGCACCAGGTGGTGAGTTTCACTGGCCCCAGACGACCGCTTTCTGCATGGGTTAAGGGGGTGAACTCGGAGATCGGCGACAATGTGGCGGTTATTTGGGCCGAGCGTGCTTCAGAGGGTTTTAACGCGCGGCGTTCAGCGGTACGAAGGCGATATATGTACGTATTCGGCGAGGCTGATCCGCGTCCCGCAATAGGGAACGACCTTGCGTATTGGCAGACCAATATCTTAGATGTCGAGCGCATGGAGGTGGCGGCACAGATACTAGTAGGCGAACACGATTTCTCGTCATTCCGGGCTGCGCAATGCCAGGCACCGACACCCAATCGACGTATCGAAAAATTGACCGTGAGTCGAAATGGACGGATGGTGGTGATTGATACGGTCGCTAACGCGTTTCTAATGCACATGGTAAGAAACATCGCGGGGACGCTAAAGCAGGTGGGTCTGGGCGTGCTCGGTATCGGCGAAGTCTCGACCCTTCTGGCCGCTCGAAACCGGAGTCTAGCGGCCCCCACTGCTCCGCCACACGGGCTGTATCTGGTCCAGGTCACGTATCCCGATCTTTCCCGAACGATCGAAGTTCGCTGCCCGGTTATATTGGGCCCGCAGGTGATAGACTAGCGCGCTTTTTTTGAGCACCTCGATAATGAGCGTGGCAGTGAAGTTCTGTGGAATAACGACAATGAGGGATGCGCTAGGCGCGGTTGCCGCTGGTTGCAGTGCGATTGGTCTCAATTTCTATCAGAATAGTAGGAGGCGCGTTTCGCTTGCTTCTTCTGAAGCGATCATTGGACGTATTGGTCGCGAGGTGAAAATCGTGGCCGTTTTTGTGGATCCGGAAGTTGAAGAGGTTGTGTCCGTTGTTGAGAAACTGCATGTGGACTACCTGCAGTTTCATGGCGACGAACCCGCAAAATTTTGCGAACAATTCCAAGTTCCATATTTGAAAGCCCAATCGGTGGTGGAAGGATTTGATTTCGAGGAATTCTCCGATAATTATCATCGGGCAACAGCGTTGATGCTCGACTCGTCGACTGGCCGGGAGCGTGGCGGAACGGGTACAACCTTTGATTGGACTTTGTGGCCCACTTCCACAACAAGAAAGATCATTCTAGCCGGCGGGTTGGACGCGACTAACGTGGCACAGGCTATAAAGAGCACGAATCCCTGGGCGGTTGATGTTGCGAGTGGAATTGAAAAAGGTGCAGGCCCTGCCAAAGACGTGCAAAAAATGGAAGCGTTCATGCGGGAGGTCCGACGTGTCGGCACGAAATCGTAAACCCTATAGCGCACCAGACGATGGTGGTCACTTCGGAGACTTTGGCGGTCGATTTGTGGCTGAGACGTTGACGCACGCTCTCGATGAGCTGACGGCGCTTTACGAGAACTTGGCGACAGATCAGAATTTTCGACAACGTTTCGAACACGATTTGGCGCATTACGTTGGCCGGCCGACGCCTTTGTACGAGGCCCGTCGACTTTCGCGTGAAATAGGTGGGGCGCGCATTTTTCTGAAGCGGGAAGACCTGAATCATACGGGAGCTCACAAGATTAATAACACCGTGGGACAGGCTCTCTTGGCAGAGCGGATGGGCAAAAGGCGAGTGATAGCCGAGACCGGAGCTGGTCAGCATGGTGTTGCGACTGCGACGGTCGCGGCGCGATTTGGTTTTGATTGTTGTGTTTACATGGGTGAAGAGGATGTGAAACGCCAGGCTCTGAATGTATATCGGATGAAATTGCTGGGCGCTGAAGTGGTTCCAGTTTCGTCTGGATCGCGAACGTTAAAAGACGCCATGAACGAAGCGATGAGAGACTGGGTGACGAACGTGGACGACACGCACTACATTATCGGGAGCGTTGCGGGACCACATCCTTACCCTGCGCTGGTTCGCGACTTTCAAACAGTTATTGGAAGAGAGACGAAAGAGCAAAGTCTCAAACAGGTGGGAAAACTTCCAGACGTGCTGATCGCATGTGTCGGCGGCGGTTCCAATGCGATGGGTCTGTTTTTTCCATTTGTGGATGATGACGCCGTTGATCTAATCGGTGTCGAGGCGGCTGGGCTGGGTATTGATACGGGAAGGCACGCAGCCCCCCTTAATGCTGGTCGGCCGGGTGTGTTGCATGGAAGTCGAAGCTACCTGATGGACGATGAAGATGGCCAAATACAAGAAACCCATTCGATATCCGCGGGTCTCGACTACCCCGGTGTAGGTCCCGAACATTCTTACTGGAAAGATGTTGGGCGGGCCAATTATGTTGCGGTCACCGATGACCAGGCTATAGAGGCGTTCCGACTATTGAATCGGACAGAAGGGATCATGCCCGCGTTAGAATCTAGTCACGCTGTTGCTTATGCCGGCATAGAGGCATTGCGCCGTAGCGAAGACGAAATCATCGTTGTGAATCTGTCAGGCCGTGGGGACAAGGATATCCAAACAGTTGCCGATATGGACGGGATTCGACTTTGAGTCGTATCGGTCTACGCCTGGAGACATACAAGCGCGAGGGTAAAACAGCGCTGGTTTCCTTCATCACTGCTGGTGACCCGTCGATCGATATAACGGTACCTTCGCTCCACGCATTGGTTAAAGGTGGCGTCGATATCCTCGAGCTCGGCGTTCCGTTTTCTGATCCGGAGGCCGAAGGTCCTACGATACAGAAGTCGTCGGAACGGGCCTTGGCGAACGGTGCCAATCTCGCGACGGTTGTTGAAATGGTGCGTGATTTCCGGCGGATCGATTCGAATACGCCGGTACTCCTCATGGGATATTTCAATTCGTTGTTGCGGATGGGCCCTGACCACTTTGCGAAAAGTGTTGTCGAAGCCGGAATCGATGGTGTCATCATTGTCAATCTACCACCGGAAGAAGCAGTAGACATTCAACCTTTATTCCTGGCAGCAGGACTCGATCTCATCTTTTTGATTGCGCCGACGACTACCGAGACGCGGATGCAGTCGATCGTTTCTGCAGCAAGGGGCTTCATATACTACGTTTCATTGAAAGGGGTGACTGGCGCTCAGCACTTGGAGGTTGAAACGGTGCGAAAGGAGGTGCGGGAGGTCCAGTCCCACACACGACTGCCCGTGATGGTTGGTTTTGGCGTGAAGAACGGTCAGGATGCTGGGCGAATCGCGACGTATGCGGATGGTGTTGTCGTTGGTAGTGCACTGGTTCGAACCATGGAAGATCTTCGGGACTCCGAACGCGAAATCCCGGGAGCGTTGGAAGCACAAGCAAAAAAGATCCGGGCCGCCATGGATAAGACTGACCAACAAGCCCGCGAGTAGCTGGTTCGCGATAGACATTATTTGATGCCGGGTCAACGTGTGATACGAGATGAATCGTCGGCCGTAAAAGGATGGCTTGCCCGAATCGGGCGGGAACATCCGAAGAATGTGCTTGATGGTTTGCAGCGGGTGCAAGATGTTGCTTCGCGCTTGGGGGTCTTGCGGCCAGCGCGCAAGGTGATCGTAGTCGCCGGAACCAACGGCAAGGGTTCCACGGCCATTTTCCTTGAGCAGGTACTACTGTCCTCGGGCGCTCGTGTTGGCTCCACCTTGTCACCACACCTGCATGTCTTTAATGAGCGGATTAGATTGCAAGGCGAAGAGGTGACTGACCGTAGTTTAGTGGCGAGTTTCGAGGCCGTAGAAGCTGCCAGAAACGGGGTACTCCTTAACTATTTTGAGTATGCCGTCCTTGCCGCACTTACTTGTTTTTGCCGCGAGGATCTAGATTTCGCGATCCTCGAGATCGGCCTCGGTGGTCGTCTCGACGCGTTCAATATCGTCGATGGAGATGTCAGCATTATTACTAGCGTGGGTATTGATCACGAGGAATATCTTGGATTCGACAGAGAAAGCATTGGTCGTGAAAAAGCCGGGATATTACGACGCGATAAGCCGTTGATTTTCGGTGAACCTCAGATACCGGGTTCCGTTGAGCGTCGGGCAAAAGAGCTTGGGGTAGAAACCTATATTGCCGGTCGAGAATTTCAACATCATTTGGATTCTAGCGGTTGGCGAATCGAAGTCACCGAGGGTGGCGAAAGTCGGGACTATAGATATGCAGAAAAGCCCTCGGTCGCGCCGGAGAATGCGGTTGCCGCACTCCAGGCTGCTGCACTAATTGGCGTCTCCCTGGACGCTAAATTAATTTCGAGTGCGCTCAACGTTCGTCTACCGGGACGTTGCGAAGTGTTGGATAAGATGGACCGTACTTGGGTTTTCGATGTCGCGCACAATCCCGACGCGGCTCGGTTTTTGTTGGAACAGTTGAAGAGGCGTTATCCGAGGCGTCAGTTCTCTGGACTGTTTGGATGTTTCAAAGACAAGAACGCGGGTCAGATAGTGAGTGAGCTGAGTGAGGTCCTAGGTCAAGTGGTCTGCGCTGACACTACTGGGCCACGCGGACAGCTCGCTATCGAACTTGAACGCACGGTTAGTCATGCGACCGCGGTATCGGTTGGTGGGAAGGTAGAGACTGCTATTGATTACCTCATCGATACGACGCAGAGTAGCGACTTAATCCTCGTATTCGGGTCCTTTGATTTAGTCGAGCGAACGCGCCATTGGTTATTTTCACGATAACTAACTATCAGCTAAGCCTATGAAAGAGATGACTCGATATCGGGTCACAGGAACGATCGCCCTAGTCTCCCTCGCGATTATATTGCTTCCGATGCTATTCGATGGGGACGGGCTCAAACCGGAGTCCGTCGAATCGTTAGATTCTGACGGGTCTGAACTACGACAGGCTGTCGAGGCAATTGATTTCTCGACGGTCGTTCCGGAGCATATTGTCGAGGTGCCTGAGTTGAAAGTGGCGCTGGACGCGCGTGAAGAGATTCGCGAAACCATTGACGAAAATGGCTATCTAGAAGATAGCGCTACACGGATTGGCGATCCCGTCTTGTCGATCGAAGATACCTCCACCCTTGCATGGGCGGTGCAGGTTGGTAGCTTCGATCAGTCCGAAAATGCGACGGCGTTGCGTGACCGCTTGCTTAGCGACGGATATTCAGCGTGGCTCTCGAACATACGCAAAGCTGGGAGTAATCGAACCCGAGTTGCTGTTGGGCCTATGCTACTGCGTGTCGACGCTGTCGCTATACGCGAAGAGCTTGTTGATAGATACGACGGATTGGAAGCACTAATCGTCGGTTTTAGCCAATGATGGGTTGGAATCTTGCAGATATTTTCATTTTAGTTGTGATATTAGTTTCGGCTGGTTTCGGAATGGCACGTGGGTTCGTGCGAGAAACTGTTGCTCTTGCAATCTGGTTGGCCGCGTTCCTCCGAAAGGACCTCGGCTAAACAGGGGGGGCCGGGAGTGGGGCGATGAGCTCAGGATGGGAAGAGCCCACTAATGGGAAGCCTCCGATTCGCTGCCACGCTCATGACTCGC
>JAKUTI010000132.1 GCA_022448765.1 Pseudomonadales bacterium | reverse complement strand
CCGCGCAGTGAAACGTTGGTTGGACCGCGAATCCATTCAATCGACCGACCTTTCCGATCTAGGGCCTTCCTTTTTTAACGTCAACACTGCACGTGAACTCGAAGAGGCTATCGAGCGTGCCAACCAATCGGACCCATCATGATTCAGCGAGTCGGCCCTCCTCTACTACGGATAATCGCAGTGTTTTGGTTCACCTACCCAGGTTTGTCGAATGAACCAGGCGCAGATATTTATGAGACCCGTTGCGCCGTCTGCCATACCGGAAACGACAAGAACGCGGGCCCCTCATTAGATTCGATTCAGGCAATGAGCGGTGCCGAGATACGCTTCACGCTGCGCGAAGGAAAAATGAAGGGCCACGCAAGCAGTCTTTCCGCACCTCAATTGAGTTCCTTGCTGGCGTTCCTCGTGACCGAACGATCAGACCCAGCGATCCCGAATGGTTCGAGCATCTCATGCTCCAACGAACCGATTTCATTTGCCACCAGCATGACGAGCTGGGGTTTCAACGACAAAAACACGCGCCACCAAGAACACACGTCAATCAATACCCACAATGTCGATCAACTCAAACTTGCTTGGTCTTTCGGTTTACCCGAAACGTCAACCGCCCGGTCGCAACCCGTGATTACCGATAACACCGTGTTTGTCGCGTCCACTAGCGGTCATGTCTATGCGCTAGATCGAGAACGGGGTTGTGAACGTTGGCACTTTCGCTCCGAGAATCCGCTGCGAACGTCGCTCACGCTAGGAACCGTGAAGTCACAGCCCGCGCTTTTTGTCGGTGACCAGCGACGAGGCGTTCTCGCTATCGACGCCGAGAAAGGGCGTCTACTGTGGAGGCGCGAGGTTGGTCTCTTCGAAGCCTCCATGCTGACGGGGGCAACCGTCCAACATGGCAACCGATTGTTCGTTCCCATATCAGCTTTTGGGGTTGCCCTGGCTCAAAACCCAAATTACGAATGTTGTAAGAGCCATGGTGGCGTCCGCGCCCTTGACGCCGACACGGGCAATATTTTGTGGACAGCGCACATGACCCCGAACGCAGAGAAGACGTACGTGAACTCCGCCGGAACCCAGATGTGGGGTCCATCCGGCGCGCCCGTTTGGACTACCCCCGCAATCGATCCGAAACGCCGGCGTATCTACATAGGGACAGGCGAAAACACCTCGACACCCGCGACCGACCTCTCCGATGCAATCGTCGCTATCGACATGGATACCGGTGAGATCGTCTGGAGTTATCAAGGTACCAGCGGTGATGCTTTCAACATGGCGTGCGGCTGGCGACGCGGCCCGAGTTGTCCCAAAGAAAATGGCCCCGATTTCGATTTCGGCGCTTCCCCCGTAATCGCCACTCTGAGTGACGGCCGGGATGTCATTGTGGCTGGCCAAAAATCGGGTGATGTCCATTGTCTGGACGCCAATTCAGGCGACCTGATTTGGCGAACAAAAGTTGGTCAAGGGTCCGCTCTTGGAGGGGTCCATTGGGGTATTGCCGTCTCGGAAAAACATGTGGTTGTACCCATTGCGGACCCCGGTTCCCCTCGTAGTGGATATCAGCCTACACCTGGAGTCTACGCGCTCGACCTTGATACCGGCGAGGTCATTTGGACACATAAAGCGGTACGGGGCTGCACCCCGGAAGCCAATGAGCAACCTCGTACGCGCCGTCGCGGCGCCAGGAATCGCTGGCCATCATGTCCACGCCAGTACGCGTTTTCTGCGGCCGCAAGCAGTACCCCCAGCTTGGCGTTAGCAAGCGCCCTTAACGGTCATACCATGGCGTTCGATCTTTCAGACGGAACGGTGCTTTGGGAAGACAACACCGTTCGATCTTACAACACCGTTAATGGCGTCGAAGCGCATGGCGGCGCGATCGACAGTCCCGGCGCTCAAATCATGGACGACATGCTGTTCGTACAGTCTGGCTACGGCATGTTTGGACAAATGCCCGGAAACGTCTTGCTCGCGTATCGACTGCAAAGTCCCTAGTTACACGGAGGGTTTTGACTCGTTGGCTGCCGAAACCCTTTCGCTGAAAATGAGTTTTCTTCTTCGCGCATCCGTATCATGATCGAAAAAGTCGCCGGACGAACCGATGTATGACTCGACGCCAGACGCGCTGCATGTAGAACAGCAAAATACCCAGTTATGGGTCCGCTTCCTTCGTCCCACGATCAACTACGCCATGCTCGAGGCCCTTACCACCTGCATCCTCGAAGCTACCCATGACGACCAGGTTCGCGTGCTCATCGTGAACGTGAGTGCCGACGGTGACGATGGAGATGACATGGGGCCGTGGCCGAATCGACTCCAGCATCGACAACCCCAAGGTGCACACGGAGCCGGACCCATTGTCGAGCAAGAAACAGTTCGAGCGTTACGGCAGTTCATGAAGCCCACCATCGCCCTCATGGAGAACGTCGTCAACGGACTCGCCATCGATCTTTCCGCTGCCTGCGATGTGCGCGTCGCCAGCGCTTCGACGACACTCACCGACACACGTATCCACCAAGGTCGAGCAGCGTCAACGGGTATCGCCTACATGCTCCCAAAGCTCATCGGCCAATCGCAGGCCATGCGTATCTTGCTGTTCGGTGACACATTGTCCGCGGAGGAACTTAAGCGGATACACTTCGCGCATGAGGTCGTTGAGGATCGTCATTTCAGCGAACATGCAAGCGTGCTAGGCAATCGAATCGCCGCCATGGCAACCCGCGCATGGGAGGTTCACAAGATGCAGGTCCTACCCCAACTAGACCTAGGGTTTGATGCGGCCATGGTGCACAGCCTCGGGATTCGGCAGACCCACGTCATCGAAGATCGCGCCGAAGGGATGCGTGCATGGCGCGAAAAGCGCGATCCGGAGTTTACCGGTCGATGAGCGACATCGACGCACTCAGGATCGAAGACGACGGGCCGATTAGACACCTCATACTCAATCGTCCCGAAAAATTGAATGCCATCGATGTGACTCAACATGAACGTTTAATGGCAGCTTTCGTCGCGTCGGAGCGCGATTCGAACATTCGAGTCCTGGCGCTTTCGGGCGAGGGTCGCGGATTTTGTGCCGGTGACGATCTAACTGCGGAAAAACGCAAGGGCCCAGACCCACATACTAAACGCGCCGTTGACTTGGAAATGGGATCCGGCCCTGCATTACTGTTGGATTCTTGCGCAATTTTACGTCGCTTGAGCAAGCCCACGGTCGCGCTCATGCACGGCGTCGCACTCGGCTCGGGGTATGACTATAGCCTGTCGTGCGACTTTAGGTTGGTTACAAGAGATATTCGCTACGGTGATCCCCGCATCGACCGAGCACTCTGGGCAGCCGAAGGTTGGTCATATAAGCTGCCTCGCCTAGCGAATCAGTCCGTGGTGACACCTATAGCCTATCTCGGCCATCTGATGGACGGTGATAGAGCGGTGGAGATTGGACTAGCCCACGCGATCATCGAGATCGAGACCGACGTACGGGCCGCCGCTCGTTCATTCTTGGATCGATTAAGTCGTCTTGAACCTAAGACCTATGCCGCCACCAAAGCAGCGATCCTGGACGCGCTCGACGCCACATTCGAGCAATCACTGGCCATGGGAGCAAGATAAGCGTGACGTTACTCAACGACCAGGAAGTACAAGAATTCATTGCCAACGGATTCTTGCGTTTGCAGCCCGATGTCGACCCCGAAGTACACGAAAATATCAATCAGAAGCTTCGTTATGCGACCGAGCATGAATTTCCAATGGGAAACAATATTGTGTCGCGGGTACCGGCGTTATGGGACATCGTTCGTTGCCCACGCATTCATGGCGCGCTCGTCAGCCTTCTTGGACCACGCTACTTCGTCCACCCGCATCGAGCAATCCACACCAGCGTGCCCATCGAGGATCCAAGCATCAATTATGCGGAAGACCACAACGGGCCGCCGCTCGGGAAGGGTTCCATGGCGGGATCAGGATGGCACCAGGACGCGCACAGTCCTCTGTCACGTGCCCGACACCACGTTCCGCGCTACCTCATTGGATTCTATTTTCCTCACGACACGCCAAAATCGATGGGGCCGACTCGAGTTCAAGCTGGCAGTTATCTGTATGCCCAGCCGGTCGAGCCGCACGGCGTCGTCGTTCCAGAAGACGTGGCCGCTGGCACATTCTTTTTGCTGCATTTTGATACCGTTCACGCCGGCTGGGTGAACCGATTAGAACAAACACGTTACATGGTGAAATTCGTGTTCACGCGCACCGAGCACCCGAGCGCACCCACGTGGAATCACAACAACGCCGCTTGGCAGCGCCCGAAACGCTGTATTCCCACATTCGATGTGGAACCGGCATGGTCTTTCGTTTGGGACTGGATGCGCGGCATATCGCAAAGGAATGAATCCGCTCCGTATACAGCCGAGAGCCACTACGCCGCGTTGAACAGCACCGATCAAGTGGCACGTTTGAACGCCATCTACAGCCTCGCGCACGTTTCTGAAATCAAGAAGCACACGGCGCGAATCGAGTCGCTCGTTGGATCGGGCATGCACGAGCGCGCTTTGGTAACGAACGACAACGGGGAACCGATACCTCGAGATGACATCACAGGATACCCTCGTCGATGGAACGAGCGGGCTCTGGTAGTAGACGATTCGGCGTACGCGTTAGCCGCCATAGGCCAAGAAGCCGTTCCCGCACTAACCTCGTTACTTAAATCAAATGACCCGTGGGTTGTGATTAACGCCCTATTTGCGTCCGGAGAAATTGGGCCAGCCGCGCGCGAGGTGTTGCCGCAGGTGATCCGACTGCTCAAGCATCCTAAGCAACAGGTCGTTCGGCAGGCCTTGGATACGCTTGGTGCAATCGGCGGTGATATCGGTGATGCATTGCCGAAGATCGAAGCGCTATTTAACGAAACCAATCCCGACTGGCAAACGACCGAAGTCTTTCGAGGCTGGACCGGACAAGATCAAGTGCGTTTGAACGCTGTCCTCGCACTCCTCTCATGTTTGGACGAGCCCGCCAACCATGCCGCAATTGAATCCATCCTAATTACGTCGCTCGAAGACTCAAACGGCTATGTACCCGCTGTCGCTACCGAAGCTCTGGTGAGATTGGGCTCCCAAACGGCCCTCCAAGCGTCCATCCGTTATCTGCAGGACCGGCGTTGGGACGACTCGCTGATGGGTCGCGTCAAATCATTCTAAATCGGCACGGGCTCTCGCTCTCCACCAAGTAACCAACGAATCATCGGCAAATGTTCGCGCCCCTGAAAAACCTGACCTTCAACGACGTACATGGGCACGCTAAACACGCCTTCCGCTTCTAACGTCTCGCGAACCGTGTTGAGTTCTTCATGCATTGCTGCAGGTTCAAAACCCGGGGCGTCTAACGAAGTCAGAATCTCCCCAATCGACTGGGTATCCTCTAAACCCATCGAGCCAGACCAAAATCGCGAAAATACGCTGTACGCGTATTCGAGTCCGACACCGTTTTGGTTACCCCACATTAGTCCCTCCAATGCGATCGTCGATTCGACTCCGCTATTATCGGCGACCAGCTTGATGTCCTGTAACTCAGCGTAACGCTTGAGATCGGCCGCGTAATACTCTGCGCGCACCCGCGCATGGCGTTCAGCGACGGTTTCTTCCTCGTGGACCTCAGTCGAGACCGATACTTCCGTTTGATACGGCAACAATTCCAGAGGTACGCCAAGTTCCACGGCCGTGGCATGAGTTGGGCCAAGCGAGAGCCATGACAACGCGTTCTTAAAATCAATCGCCAATCGAATCACGTGATTTTCTCCGGAAAGTGCTGGTACGCGATATCCGGCTTGGCACCGGGTCTGCCCTCCAATATCCACCGGACCATGGGCAGGTGCTCACGTCCGAAGAATCGTTCGCTCCCGATGATGTACGTTGGCACGCCAAAAATGCCCGCCGGATGTAACGTGTCTTGCAATTGGTCGTGAAGCTGGCGGCCATCGTTTTCGAGATAGTCTCGAAAACCGTCCACCGCACACCCGGCCTCATCAAGAATCTCTTCAATCACCTTCAGATCTTCGATATCAAGCTCCCGTCGCCAGAACCGTTCAAATACGAGATCCATATACGCCATAAGCTGAACGCGTCCTTGGGCCTTAGCCCAAAGCATGCCGATGGAAGCAATGGATGAATCCCAAATTTTTTGAGGGCCGTAGAGAATCATGTCTTTCAGGCGCGCATACCGCTTCGCATCCATGTAGGCATAGCGAACCCCGTTCCACTGTCTCGGTGTGCGGTTATTCTCAACGAGGTTGCCCTTATCATCCGTCCGAGCCGAACCCAAGAAGCTTGGAATATCGAGCGTCAATGGACGCCAATCAATCTCGATCTGGAAATCACGTTCCAACTGAACCGTGGGATCCTTCGCCAGATAGGCGTATGGGCTCTTAAAATCAAGATAGACAATGAGCGGCTTGTCAGAGATCAGCGGGTTCATCTGCCGCATGATAAGCTCGCTTGCCTCTCCGCGCGAACCAATCAAACCAAGAACGATGAGCTGGAAAGACGAAGTTGAAGAACTCAAACGCCAGGTCGAAATGGCTGAAGAGATGGGTGGCGAGGACAGTGTCGCCTTCCACCATGGGCGGGGCAAACTAACAGTACGAGAGCGGATTGCGCTGCTTCAAGACCCGAGCACATTCCAAGAAATGGGCGCTATCACCGGCACGGCAACGTGGGACGGTGATCGCGTCGCTGGTTTAAAGCCTTCCAACACGGTTATCGGCACGTGTCTCGTCGATGGCCGCAAGGTAGCGTTCTCGGGAGGGGACTTCACTATTCGGGGCGGCGCATCGGATGCTGCGGTCGGCAACAAAAGCCAGTATGCCGAACAATATGCGCTGGATACTAGAATTCCGTATATCCGGCTTCTCGATGCAACCGGCGGCAGTGTGAAAACCTTTGAAAAGATCGGACGAACGTATTTGCCCGGTAACTCTGGTACCAACACTTCTGCCGAGTTATTGCAATACGTACCCGTGGTTTCAGCCGTGCTAGGTTCGGTCGCGGGCCTCCCAGCCGTCCAGGCTTGCCTCTGTCATTTCAACGTCATGGTCAAAGGGACCAGTCAAGTCTTTGTCGCAGGTCCAAAAGTTGTCGAACAAGCCACCGGGCAAACCATCTCAAAAGAGGAGCTTGGTGACGAACGTACACAACTGAAGAACGGTGTCGTCATGAACCTTGCCGAGACGGAA
>JAKUTI010000131.1 GCA_022448765.1 Pseudomonadales bacterium | reverse complement strand
TCACCATGTATCGTCACAACGACAACGAAATCATCATTGGCCTTGACGCAAACACTGGGGAAACACGATGGGAATATTCCTATGAGGCCCCGCTGGCCCATGACGGCTATTTCGATATTTGGCTGAATGCGGCCGGACCTGGCCCCTATTCATCTCCACTGATTGCTGATGGCATTGTGTACGCGGTGGGAGTCAACGGTCATTTTCATGCGGTCGACGCACAAACCGGGGCACTCCGGTGGTCCCACAACCTCGTTGAACTTTTCGGATTGGTTGACTACAACGCTTTCGCTTCAAGCGCCGTCGCCTACGATGGGGCTGTCATTCTGCCGATGGGCGGTAGTGACCACGGGGTTGTTGCCTTCGACGGGGAAACCGGTGCCGTCGTCTGGGAAAGTGCGTCATTCCCCCTCGGACCTGGGTCCCCTCGAGTCATTCAGCTCAATGGACAAGATCAACTGGTGGTCTGGGGTCAGCAAGAGGTGGTGGGACTCGATCCCCGTGACGGAGGGCGTCTCTGGCATCAACCACATGCCAACGACCTCGGTCTCAATTTGAGCATGCCGGTGTGGAGCACGCAGCAACGACTCTTTATCTCATCTGCCTATAACGGCGGCAGTCGAATGATCCAACTTCAGTCTGATCGGACAGGCACCACCGTGCAGGAGCTGTGGCATACCAACCGCACGCGCCTCCATTTCAGTAACGCGATCGAGATTGGAAATCTCGTGATCGGAAGCAGTGGGGATTTTGGCCCGGCATTCTTGACCGCTCTTAACGCAACCACCGGAGAAGAAGTCTGGCGGGAACGCAGTTTTGCGCGTGCGCACTTACTCTATGCAGACGACGTGATGATCCTCGTCGATGAAGACGGCGAACTGGCCATTGCCTCGGTGTCTGCCGACGGAATCGAAGTCCATGCCAGAACGGCGCTCTTGGAGGAAAACGCCTGGACGCCACCCAGTCTCGTTGGCTCAACACTGTATGTGCGCGACCGACACGAAATCATGGCATTGGACCTTGGGGAATGAGGGTCGTTCAACTGATCGATTGGCACGTCGAATAGCGAGAATGGCTTCACTGATCTAAGAACTCGCCCCTCGCATCGAACTGCTCTATCCTTACACGGAAGAACAGCATCCTTTTCGATCAGGCCTAGTCACTCGTCTCGGTCATCCGTGGATTGGCATATGTAGGGTGAGCCTTTAGACCGTAGTTAGGAGGCATTGTGGGTCAACAAGAAGAAACTTGGCGACGTGGTTTTTCCAGGCGCGAAGCCCTATGTGGGTTAGCCACGTTCCTGGCGTCATCTCCGTTGCTTCATGCGCAACGCGACCCGTGGCCGTTGGGCGACCATCGACGCATGCTTGGATTCAATGAAATGCTTACCGCTTTTGATTTTGAGCCGGTTTTTCGAGCGAATGTCCCGTTATCCGTCTATGACTACACCGCGCACGGCACCGACTCTGAGTTTACGCTTCGACGAAATCGGGATGTGTTTGACTGGGTCGAACTTGTTAGCGGCGGCGGCGTAAACCCCGACCAGGTTGACACGTCAACGACGGTGTTAGGCGTTCCACTCAAAAATCCAATCATGGTAGCTCCAACCGCTCGGCAACGTGATCTGCACCCCGACGGCGAACTCGGCATGTATCGTGCCGCGACAACAACGGACTCCGCAATGATTGTCAGTGATAACTCCAGCTTTCCGTTTCCTCGCATCGCCGATGCTGCAGAAGGACCGCTCTGGTATCAGCTCTACGCTAGTCAAGATATTGAGGCAAACCGCCAGCCACTCGCAGATGGCCAAGCCGCAGGGGCGCAGACGATAGTCGTCACCATTGACCAGCAAACGTCACTCTATGACCGCTCGGCCCATGACTTTCATCTCGGGGGTGCGGTGCGCGGTCCCAGGCAAAGACGAGAAACCAGTAATCCGTATGGCGTCGGAGAGGGACGGCTCTGGTATGAATGGAAACTCTTCGACGACCTAAGAGCGTTGGTTGATGTTCCAATTCTGGCGAAAGGCATCCTCACCGGTGAGGGTGCAAAAAAATGTCTCGACCACGGCGTTGAAGGCATCGTGGTGTCGAATCATGGCGGTCGCGCAATTGACTACGGACCCTCGACGCTTGAAGTCCTTGAGGAAGTCGTTGAGGCTGTCAACGGTCGTGTGCCGGTGCTGATCGACAGTGGTTTCCGCCGCGGAAGCGATGTCCTTAAAGCACTGGCTCTCGGCGCTGATGCCGTCTGCCTCGGACGTGCGGCACGGTGGGGACTCGGTGCCTTTGGAGAACAAGGCGCCCAAAAAGTCATTGAAATCATCCATGCGGAGCTCGTGCATGCGATGGCGGCAGCAGGGTGTCGTGATATTCAATCGATCGACCGAAGTATTGTCAGGACCAATTTCGCATGAAGATGCGTTATCCGGTTCGGAACGGGTAAAAAGCGATTCATCCATCGGCGCAATTACGAATCGTGCTCTTTTGGCATAATTCGGCTAATTTACAAGGCCGTCTTTTCATTTTGTCGCTAGGATGGTCCCGAAGAGATTGTTAGGAAGGAGTCACCGTGACTAAATTGCTCAACCAGTGGCGTCAAGGATTTACCAGGCGGGAAGCGCTCTCCGGACTCGTATCGTTTCTCGCCGCATCTCCGCTCTTACATGCGCAGCGAGATCCGTGGCCTCTCGATCAACACCGTCGCCATCTTGGGTTTAACGAAATGTTGACCGCATTCGACTTTGAGCCTGTTTTCAAAGCCAATGTTCCGTTGTCGATTTACGACTACACCGCGCACGGTACCGACTCCGAGTTTACCCTCATGCGAAATCGTGACGCTTTCGACTGGGTCGAACTTGTAGGACAAGGCGGCGTGTCCGTTGAAGATGTTGATACGTCTACGGAAATTTTTGGGTTGCCGATGAAAAGCCCAATTATGCTCGCCCCCACTTCTCGCCAACGCGACCTGCATCCTGACGGCGAACTCGGTATGTACCGCGCGGCAACAACAACAGACACCACGATGATTGTGAGCAACGCTTCCAGTTTCCCCTTCACCAGGATCGCCGACGCGGCGGAAGGTCCGCTTTGGTACCAGCTGTACGCTCGGCAAGATATTGAGGCAAACCGGCAACCGCTCGCGGATGGTCAAGCCGTGGGAGCACAGACCGTTGTTGTCACGATTGATCAACAAGGTTCGTACTACGAACGCGATTTACATGACTTTCATCTCGGGGGTGCGGTGCGCAGTCCCCGACGTAGACGAGAAACCAGTAACCCCTATGGCGTCGGAGAGGGACGGCTGTGGTATGAGTGGAAACTGTTCGATGATCTCCGTTCGATGATTGACGTGCCAATCCTTGCCAAAGGTATCCTGACTGGCGAAGGCGCAAAAAAATGCCTAGAACATGGTGTCGAAGGCATCGTCGTGTCGAATCATGGCGCGCGTGCTATCGATTACGGCCCCTCGACGCTCGAAGTACTTGAAGAAGTGGTCGACGCTGTCAACGGTCGTGTGCCAGTCCTTATCGATAGTGGTTTCCGTCGAGGGAGCGATGTTCTTAAAGCACTGGCTCTCGGTGCTGACGCAGTCTGTCTCGGACGCGCCTCCCGGTGGGGACTTGGTGCCTTTGGGGAACAAGGCGCACAAAAGGTCATCGAGATTATCAATGCAGAACTGGTACACGCGATGGCGGCGGCAGGGTGTCGTGACATCAAATCGATTAATAGCAGTATTGTTCGGACGAACTTCCCATGACCAAACAAAACGAGAAGGACACTCTTCGTAGACGCAACGCTATTCGACAGGTCGGTAATTACTTCACTCGCCCTCTTGCGGCGGCAGCTGGCCAGGATGGACTCCCGGCGATACGCCGTGGCCCGGTGGAAGAAATTTATGCCGCGCCAGAATTTGAGCAAATGGCAGAACTTGTGCTCGCTCCCATGCAATTTGACTCATTAAAAAGTAGCGCGCGTGGTTCTTTCGACAAAATGACTTTTCGTCAACGTCTCATGGTGTATGCCATGGATCTCGATCTGACCACAGAATTATTTGGACACTCCATGTTTGCACCAATCATCGTGGGACCCGTTAGCCGTCAAGGCGACCTCCACGATGAGGGAGAACTGGCGACAGCGAGAGGGTCTAGTGCGTCCCAAACCATCATGGTGGCAACACGGAGTGCAAGTTATCCCATCGCGCAAATTGCCGCAGAAACCACACAACCGCTTTGGTTCCAGGTCTACGCAGACGATGACCTCGGAGCTGTTCGGGCAGACGTCGCCGAAGCCACCAATGCCGGATGCGAAATCCTCTGCGTCACGGTTGGTGTGTCTTCTGAAGGTGCTCCCGTCGCCGTGCAATGGAATGACATTGAGGAACTCTCTCAAAGTGCAGGCGTTCCGGTCATCGTCAAAGGTGTCATGAACCTAGATGATGCACGTAGAACGCTTGACCACGGCGCAACTGGCCTTGTTGTGTCGAACCACGGCGGTGCGGTTGGGTTCAGCGGTGTGCTACCCATTGATGTCCTGCCAGAAATTGCCGATGGTATAGGTGACCGGGCCCCAGTGCTTGTTGATGGCGGCTTTAAACGCGGAAGCGACATTCTTAAAGGACTGGCGCTCGGTGCCAAGGCTGTGATGCTTGCGCGTCCAATCATGTGGGGATTAGCCGCTTACGGGGCGGATGGTGTTGAACGAGCGCTCTACCTATTGATCAATGAACTCGCGCGTAACATGGCAGCGTCAGGACGCCCAAAAATTGACATGATCGATCGGGCATTAGTGCGTATTGATTCACGGTAACCACCGTTTGCATCGGTGTTGGTTGTTTTCCGGTATCTACCGATTACGCGTACGCCGCTTCATTCACTGCTTGGTCTGGATACACCTGATGCGTTGCGTGTCTCTCAGGAATTATCGAACGCGCACACAGACAGGCCCTGATTACACCACCAGGTGGTTACGAAAGAAACCAACCGTGCGGTTCCAGGCCAGCGCTGCTGCAGCTTCGTTATACCGTGGTGTCGAATTATTGTGAAACCCGTGCAACGTCCCGTCGAACATGTGCATCTCATGCGACACGTTATTCGATTGTAATGCTCTCTCATACTCGGGCCACATCGCGTTTATCCGCGGGTCCGAATCTGCGTAGATCACCATAAGCGACGCGTCAATGCGAGGCACATCGTCACTCGCTGCAGACACCCCATAAAACGGTACACCTGCCTGAAGGTCACTTCCCAACTCAACCGCGAGTCGATTGGTCATCCCCCCACCCCAGCAAAAGCCAGTCGCGCCAAGGCGACCGTTCGACAACTCGTGCGATTTGAGATAGTTCGCGCTGTTAATCATGTCTTGGTCGAGTTCTGCAGGAACAAGACCCCGTTGTAGTTCTCGTCCATCATCGTCATTTCCAGGATAGCCGCCCACAGGTGACAATCCGTCGGGTGCCAATGCCAAAAAACCAGCGACGGCCGCGCGTCGTGCCACGTCTTCAATATGAGGATTTAATCCACGGTTCTCATGAATCACCAATACCGCAGGAAAGGGACCCTCTCCGGTTGGTTGGACAAGATACCCACGCATAGTGCCCGACGTACCGCCTGGCGATGGATACTCAACGTACGTACCTGTCATACGAGGATCGGTAAAGGAAATCGTCTGCGCTTCCGCATAGCGAGGCATTAATGCCTGCGCCATCCACAACGCTGAGACGCCGCCAACTGTCATTACAGCTGCCCGATTTAAGAACTCGCGCCGATCAATGTGGCCATGGCAATACTCGTCGTAAAGATCGAAAATCCGTGGATCAATTTTGTCTTGTTCAGTCATTGGTGGCGACCCTCTTATGTAAACGAATCCTGTTTGGTGAAACCGGTTAGCATGCGTTATCGGACCTCTGCTAACACGCTAAATATTATGCGAACTTGCCTCTACTATCGACCTTAAAGAAAGGACCATTTCTGAAACCATCGATTTTGCTTTGTTACCATTAGAAGCACATGCCTCTTGACGAACAAGCTCTTTTCAACAAAAAACCACAAACTCGCTCGGGGAAGTATCAGTGCCCCAAGTGCCAACGGACAGGTAGCTATAACGTTCAGTGGGTGCTCCATTCCAAGAAATCCAAACTCCCGCCCGGTGCAAGCCGGGATGATCGCGAGAAATTCGACAAACTACGTGACTACCTGGTGCGTCTTGATGACCATGTCACGTGCACGACCTGCGGTAAAAAATTTGAGATTCCTTCTCAACATTCAATGATGTTCGCAGAACAATTCTCAGGATTGCCCAACGAAGAAGAGCTTGAGAGAGAGATTGCGGAGGCGGCCGGAGAATCAGAACCTCTCCCCGAGCGCAAACCAGCATTGCCTGCCCGCTTCACACGAAAATCGAGTGGGTGGAAATAGCCAATTACATATCAGGCATGCTGCCCCACACCCACCGCCACTGCATCTTAGCCAGCTGGCGTGCGCTGGGTGAACCTAGCGGTCCAGTTCCCGTTAACAACCTCGATCTTTCCATCGGCCTCGAACACGATCAGCCGTGTGGCGACCTTGTCGATGAACAATCGACCGTGGCTGACAACCACGACCACGCCTGGGAAGTGGGTTAGCGCACATTCCATGATCTGCGTGCTTCGCAGACCCAGGTAGTTGATCGGCTCGGAATATAAAATGGCGGAGGGACAGGGATTCGAACCCTGGAGCGAGTTACCCCGCTAACGATTTTCAAGACCGTCGCCTTCAACCGCTCGGCCATCCCTCCATAACCTTCTGAAACTACCCTGGCTCTATAACCTCCTGGCCGCCCATGTAAGACCGTAATACGGGCGGGATGACGACCGACCCATCCCGTTGCTGACCGTTCTCAAGAATGGCAAGCAATGCGCGACCCACGGCAACGCCAGAACCGTTCAGCGTATGCACATATTCTGGCTTTCCTTTTCCCTCACGCCGAAATCGAATCCCGGCTCGTCGTGCCTGGAAAGCCTCCGTATTACTACAACTGGAAATTTCTCGGTATCCGTTCTGCCCAGGCAGCCACACCTCAACATCATAGGTCTTTGCTGAAGCGAAACCCATGTCGCCCGTGCACAGCAACATCGTACGGTAGGGCAACCCAAGACGTTTCAAAACCTCTTCTGCATGCAATGTCAGTGCTTCGTGCACATCCCAAGATTCTTCGGGCCTTGCGTACGCGACCATTTCCACTTTATCGAACTGATGCTGTCTGA
>JAKUTI010000130.1 GCA_022448765.1 Pseudomonadales bacterium | reverse complement strand
GATTCGTTAATTCAAGCGGAGGATATTGCCGATGCCGCGTTATTCCTCGCGACCCAGCGTGCGACTGCTCACACGCTAGAACTGCGGGTAAGCCAAGGTCTCCGGACGCGCACGCTTTAACGAGCAACGTTACCTTTTTCAACGAAAAGCGATGTGGTGGTCCCTACGGACATGTTGAATCCCGACCGAATAATGTCGCGGCGGTGAGGTCCCGAGAGGTAGGGATTGACTTAACGTTTTTTCTTAATCGACTTATTATTCCGGGCGATTACCAGACCACTTGGCAAGTTGATATGGAACACGCTGACCATTTATCGGATGCAGAAAAACGTCAGCTCGTTCGCGACGGGTTCGTGATTCTAAGAAACGCCGTGCCTCAAGACCTCAGGCAACGCGCCAAACGTGTGATCAACGAAAATCCTCAAACCATCGTTCACGGTGAAAATGCTGCGATCAACGGACTCTACAACGACTCGATTCTGGCGACGGTTCTGGACGAAGCCATGGGACCTCATACACGTCCGATCAACGCCCAAGTGGCTGTGACGATGCCTCACTACGCGGATGCCGTGGTGCGAACCCGGGTTGACGTCAACAACGTTTATGCACCGTCTGCCCATGTGGATGGTGGCTGGGCTGGGCTTTGTCCAGTAACGCAAAGCGAGATTCTTGCGTCGGGACAGTCTCTTCATACATGGGGTTCTAACGGAGACCCGCAATCCATGGGTCCCGCGGGAGGCGCGCCACTCTGGCAGAACCGTGACCGTACGGTGGCGATCGGAAGCTATACAGCGCTCGTCTGCGTTTGTCTCAACGATCAGACAAAACCCGGTAAAGGCCAGTTTTCGGTTCGACGAGGTGCGCACGAAGCGGTCGAAGCATTTTTTCGTTCGCAAAGGGATGCGGGGGGCCCCATTGGCGGTGGTGGCCCGCGTTGGCCACGATTGATTCCGTCGGGTGACGAGAGCGCGTTTGCTGGAGTGATGCCCCGCGCCATGGTCGATACCTATCCGGAGACACGCTTTGAAGATGAACATTGGCTATGGCCGGAATTGACTCCGACGCTCATGGCCGAGGGTGATGCCGTGATCGCCCTGCACGCCTTGCCGCACACCGCAACGCCAAATCTTAGTGATGATCCACGGATGAATGTATTTTTTCGAATCCGTCGTCTACGTCCCGAAAATCCCTACGAAGGCGATCCACGCGTCGGCTGGGGAGTCTCAGATCATCCGGACCGAGCGCTGAACGGTGATTTTCTCGAGTACCCTGCTGATTATGATCCCTACCAGACGTCGGTGGATAAGATGTGCGACCACTGGAGCGAGTGGAGTGGCATCCAAGACGCCGCGACGAGCGGTATGTCATAACTCGGATCGGGGCTGACGCCCCGGACTTACACTTTACAGAATGGCTTTTGCCGCGGGCGCATCTTCGCGCCGCCGTCAATAATCTAAACAGGGCAACGCGCGATGTTTATAGTATCGTCGGAGCTGATCGACGGAGAGGCGAGGGACGACTTTGGCCAAGGCACCCACGCAAAAACAACTACAAAGGTTTGAGCAACGCGGCTTTATTGTCATTGATGACATGCTCTCCGTTGATGAACTTGACCGCTATGGTGTGGCGGTCGACGAGGCTGTTGCAAAGCGATCGCGGTGGGATAAACGCCCTCTCATGAAGCGTTCCCTTTACGAACAATCGTTTCGGCAGTGCATCAACCTTTGGGAGGATGCGCCCGACGTCAGACCGCTCACTTTCCATCCGCGGATCGGGGAGGTCGCTGCAGCCCTACTGCACGCCGATGCCGTGCGTATTTGGCACGACCAAGCGCTTTACAAAGAATCCAAAGGGCGGGAAACGGATCCGCATCTGGATCATGACTACTGGGCGATCGAAGAGGCGCGCACGGTTACGGCATGGATTCCTTTCGATGGCTCGTCAGAAAATGCTGGATCCATGGGTTACGTGCCCGGCTCGCATAAATTCGATGTCACTGCCGTTGCCAATATCTTCACGGGGCGGGGCTTCGACCTCGATAACGGGGATGAGGCACGTGGTATTGCGCCCGAGTACGTTAACGTACCGCGGGGTTCGGTAGCGTTTCATCATGGACGCACAATTCACCTCGCGAACCCCAACCGAAGTGATCGTACCCGGCGGGTGCACACGGTCATCTTCTTTGCGGATGGCTGTACTCGCAGGAACGCTAAACACGTCACAGTTGATCGCATGGCCGTTCCGGTTGGAGCGCTCATTCGCGGACCCGTCACGCCAATCGCATGGCCCTTACCCGAGGGTCGGCTCCCGGATCCGCCGCCTCTCCCAGACCCACTACGACCGGGTTGGCCTGGTTGGCCCAAGACGCCGACATGAAAGAGACTCGAACACACGCCCGAACGGCACGAACTGCAGGAAGGAAAATACGAGCGCTAACATTGACGATGTTGTCGCGTCAGGTAAGTTCAGTTGGTGTGGATCGGTTGTCGATCCCCGGGATACGTAATTGGGGGTAATTCTGTGAAGCATTTTGAAGGCAAGACGGCGGTAGTTACCGGCGCGGCAAGTGGTATTGGCTTCGGTTTAGCAGAGCGGTTTGCGCAAGAGAGTATGCAAGTCGTCATGGCCGATGTGGAAGAGGAAGCGCTAGGAAAGGCGGTAGAGCGTTTGGAACAACACCAATACCGAGTGACCGGTGTTCGGGCCGACGTCTTGGTAAAAGAGTCCATTGATGAACTTTTTGCCAAAGCGCAGGAACATTACGGAAATATTCATGTCTTATGTAACAACGCTGGAATTGGGGCTTTTTCAGGAAATAGAGCGATTTGGGAGGTCGAAGAGCCGGATTGGAACTGGACTTTGGGCGTCAATTTCTACGGCGTTCTCTACGGCATTCAGACCTTTGTTCCGCACATGCATGCGCATGGAGAAGAGGGGCACGTGGTGACGACGGCGTCCTTGGCTGGCCTGATGGGGGGAGCAGGGACCTACGGGGTAAGCAAGCACGCGGTGCGTGCTTTGGCCGAATCGCTAAACGGTGACTTGTTTGCCCGAGGTTCGAAGATCGGTTCCTCGGTGTTGTGCCCCGGGTTTGTCAATACGAATATTGGCAATGCCGAACGTAATCGACCTGCGAACATGCAAACGAGTGATTTGCCGGGCGTTGACGATGAGGCTTTTGCTCCTTTTGCCGCGATGCTCAAGAACGGAAAGGCTCCGAGTGAAATCGCGGATATTGTGATCAATGCCATCAAGAACAACGTGTTCTATATTCTC
This sequence comes from Pseudomonadales bacterium, assembly GCA_022448765.1. Lineage (GTDB taxonomy): Bacteria > Pseudomonadota > Gammaproteobacteria > Pseudomonadales > Azotimanducaceae > UBA11889. Next base: position 3,970 of record JAKUTI010000130.1, on the reverse strand, counting down.
CCTCATCCGGCATGGGACGATACCATTCGCGAGCATTTCGACGAGATACTCTCCAGAAAAGAACTACGGCGGTCTGGTGTGCCGGCGTTCCTGACACCAAGGGAAGACGGAGAGAAGTACTGACCACTAGCCTACCGTTCGTCGTCCAAGTGTGCGAGCGTAGGCGCGTCGACATGACCGCTCATCAGTGAGGCCCGAACATGAATCAGGTTGCATTGGACGAAAAAATCCTTCGAGGCGAGAAATCGCAGGCGGTACGTAAAAAACTAATCGGAAGAACACCCAAATCGGCCAAGGTCTCTCGTGATGGGAAAATGTCCCTCGCGCAGGAGGTTGTTCAAACCGTCGACTTGCCCCATCCGATATACATTGATTCGGCAGAAGGTCCTTACCTCAACGACATTGACGGAAATCAATACATCGACTTGACCGGTGGGTTTGGTCCCAATGTCCTTGGCAACAGACCCGAAGTGGTTGAGCGAGCTTTAGGAAGCCAAGTTGAAAAGGGTTGGCATTTTGGAATTCCAACGTCTGGCCAAGAACAATTATCAGTACTTATTAAAGAAGCGGATCCCTCGGTAGATAAGTTGGTGTTTTGTAATTCGGGCACCGAGGCGACGATGTATGCGTTCCGTGCGGCAAGGGCGTTTTCTGGAAAGAAAGTCGTGGCACTTTTTGACGGTTCTTACCATGGTGTTAGTGACTATGCGCTAGTTAAAGCTGACGCTAAGAGCGATAGATCGCGTCCGACCTCCACCACGCTGGGCAGTGGCGTGCCGGGAGTGGTGGCGGACGAGCTCATGTTGATGCTTCCGTATCGTGATGACACCGCGTTTGACTTGATCCGAGAGCGCAAAGATGAACTGGCCATGGTTGTCGTCGAACCCGTGCAAAGTTCGAATCCGAGGCTCGATAACCAGGATTTTTTCAGTCAGTTAAGAGAAGTCTGTACAGAGTGCGGCGTCCTGTTGATGTTTGACGAGGTCATTACAGGTTTTCGTATCGCCTACGGTAGCTGCAAGGAGTACTACGGTATTGAGCCAGATCTCGTGACCTACGGAAAAGCAGTCGGTGGAGGTTTGCCCATAGGTGTCGTCGGCGGCAGAAAAGACATCATGGACACGTTTTCGGGGGCCGATGGCGCGCCTTTTATATTTACTGGCGGGACGTTCAGCGGGAATCCCCTCACCATGTCGGCCGGTATCGCAGCGATCCAATACATGAAGGACAACAAGGATGAAATCTATCCTTACCTGAAAACGCAGGGAGACCGGCTCGGTCGTGAGGTTAATCAATTCTGTAGATTAGAGAATATTCCGGCGAAATTAATGAATGCGGCTTCCATGTTCCATTTGGTCTTTAGTTCAAACGAAGTTAATTCGGCGAGAGATATCGATAGCAGTCTGCGTACCGTCGAACGAGAGTTCTATCTGCATCTACTCGGCCACGATGTCCTTGTACCGGGGATCCATCTGGCCTTTATCTCATGGGCGCATACTGAGGCGGTGGTTGAAGAAGTCATTAACGCCTTCCAACTTGCGTTTATGGATTTACGACATGATGGGTTGATCTAATAACGGTAGATTGATCGTGGACGCGGCGTACCAATGGCCAGACGTTTGCGAAAGCTAAACGGCGTCAAACACCTCGGCCCAATCTTCTAGCGCACCTTCGTGTCCATGTACTACCTGCACCGTCACCTGGGTGTATCCGGCATCGGCGATTGCTCGTAGATGTTCAACCAGTTCTTCAGGAGTACCACTCAGCGTGGCCGATTTGACTAATTCCGGTGTGACGTGTGTTTCGTCCGGACGAACGTACATTAGGTGACCTTTGTGGTTCTGTAGGTATCGCGCATCGGCGGGTTCATACCCATCGTGCACCTTTTGATAATCGGCAAGCACATTAGATAGCGGACCCGCGCGCAAATTTGAACCGCCCATAGGCCCAACCTCGTCCGCGAGATTGTGAAATAACACAGAAGTGGCTGGTCCTCCCTGAGACATTAATCGTGCTTCATCGACACCCTGATCTCCCGATAGTACGGCGCCTAGAAAGAATAAGTTGCTCTGTAAAGTCGAGGCGTCTTGTCCTGTCTGTTGCCAAGCAGACCTCATTGCATTCAACGCGTCCGTCGGATCAGCAAGACCGAAGAAATTCAGCCAGCCCGCGCCCAACTCAGCGGTCAGTTGCTGCGACCGCGGCCCAAATGCCGAAAACCATAGGGGTATTTCGTCATGGATATTGATCAGGCCCAGCTCTGGATCCAGGAATTTGACCTTGTGTGGCCCATCGGAATCGCTCCATTCAACAATCTCGCCGGCTAGCATGCTTCTTACCACCTCGACATATTGCCTCGTTCGCTTAAGTGGGACTGCCCCCTGTCCCATGGTCCTTCGTGCGGTAAAACCTGTACCAATACCAAAATCGATTCGCCCCGGCGCAAGCTTGTTTAATGAGGCTAGCGCATTGGCTGAGACTGGCTCGATCCGATTGGACGGAATGAGCACACCCGTGCCAAGACGGATCCGAGACGTTTCGTGGGCGGCTAGCGCCATGCAGACAAAGATGTCCGGATTCAGTAACTGGGTGTCGTAGAACCAAGCCGCATGAAAACCTAACTCTTCGGCTCGTTTAGCCCATTTCCACGAGTCCACCTCGGATGCAAACGCTACTGAATATTTCATGTCTCACTCCGCGTTCGAACTGGGCATGTACTTCTGATTACCATTTATAAAGTTTCCCCTCACTTCAAATGCGGGTGGATCATCCTGATATGCGCCGTGGCCACAGTCAGCAAATACCTTACGTTGTCACATGGCGTCGGGAATGCAAGATGCCAAGTCGTTAACGATTGCAATAAGGGTAATCGAATCGATCTCACCCATCGTGACAAATTATTGTTTTGGCGATTGGGTGACCAGGCCGAAACAAAGCATTTTGTCCAGCGGGATTGCTTGGTTGCTGTGCTGTGCTGTCATTGTTAAGTTCAGGTGGATCCACTTTAGACCCAGGGCATTCATAGACTCCCATGTGTCTGGCGAAGTACATCAAGTTACTGCTGGCCGCTAGTGTTATGTGGGCGAGCCCCACTGGATTAACCGAAAGCGGTGGTTCGTCGTTCAACCTTGATATTGATAACGACGGCACAACGCAAGCGCTGACCGATGGCTTGCTGGTGCTTAGATATTTGTTTGGGTTTCAAGGGACGAGTCTTGTTGAAAATGCCGTTAGTACCGGTGCTACGCGTACTGCAGCGGCGGATATCAAAGACTACTTGGACACCAACAACAGCTTATTGGATTTGGACGGTGACGGGCAGACCGACTCGCTCACGGACGGGTTATTGCTACTTCGTTACCTGTTCGGATTCAGCGGTCAAAGTTTGATCGAAGCTTCGCTATCCGCGGACGCGGAACGGTCGACGTCGACAGAAATCGAGTCCTATGTGTATACATACCTGGATAGTGATGGCGATGGGGTTACCAATCCCAACGATGCCTTCCCTTTGAATGCGCAAGAGACGGCCGATTCGGACGGCGATGGGGTAGGCAACAATGCGGATAGGTTTCCGACAAACCCAGGCGAGTCCACCGATACCGACGGTGACGGGATCGGGGACAACGGTGACGGGTTTCCGCTAAATGAACTTGAGTGGATGGACGCCGATGGCGACGGCGTCGGTGATAATGCCGATGCGTTCCCCGCCAACGCTCGGGAGTGGAGAGATACAGATGCCGACGGCATTGGCGACAACAGTGATCTCTTCCCAAACAACGCGACCGAATCTGCGGATTACGATGCGGATGGGGTTGGCGATAATAGCGACGCTTTCCCCTTTGACGCTTCCGAAACTCGCGATACAGACCTGGATGGTATTGGCGACAACGCCGATTTAGACGATGACGGTGACGGCGTCGTCGATGAACTTGACGTTGCCTCGGACGACTCATCAATTTCAAAAGCGCTA
>JAKUTI010000013.1 GCA_022448765.1 Pseudomonadales bacterium | reverse complement strand
CATCGCAGGGGATTTTCGACACATTTGGCGCCAATTGAACACCGGCATGGGTATCAAAGACCCCGCTCGGAAGGGGGCGTCGTTGGAAGAGAAGATACAACGACGACGTGCGTCTGCCGCCTCCTTCTTCAAGTCGCTACAAAATAGGATAGAAGCCCAAGAAATCATGGAGTCGTTGGGCCTCGCTTGGGGAGAGGTTCGCGATAGTTCAACACTGCGGGATTCAGAGACGGTGAGACATCGAGGCGTGCTTACTGAAGTTGATGACCGGGCGGGTGGATCGCGAGTTATTCCACAAAGTCCGTATCGCTTCTCAGATGCTGAAGCGGGGGTGAGAGGCGGCGCACCACATCTCGGCGAACACAACGGGGAGGTTCTAAGGGACTGGTTGGAGCTGCAGGATGAAGAAATTGAGCGTTGGCTCGTATCGAATGCCTTAGTCAGCGCGGAATTGTGACGAACGTGGGAAGAGTAGGGATAGGCATCGATTTTGGGACGACGAATTCGACGGCGGCGGTGTTCGATGGGAAAAACGTCTCGCTCGTTGGACTCGAGTCTGATTCTCCCATCATGCCTTCCGCAACCTACATCGACGCGGATCTTCAGACGACCACGGGTCAAGCAGCGATCGATCGTTACATTGACGGCAATACGGGACGGACAGTAGAACTCGTCCCCGAGGTCATTGGCCGTGCAACCCTGGCGGTGGGCGCGGCCGATCCAAGCGGTCAACGAGCTGCGGAAATGCTGACCCAAGCCGTGTATGGCGCGTCCATGATCGACACAGGGTTACGTGGACGGTTGTTTCGGGGCACGAAGCGGTTGTTGGGAAACCAAAGCGTCCAACGCCTGATGGTGTTCGATCACCCTTTTCGGCTTGTTGCGTTGATCACGCCGATATTGCTTCGGATACGCCAAGAGCTTGAAACTGCAGGACTCGACGTGGGCTCCGCCTGCGTTGGTCACCCCGTCAATTTTGAGGGGCGCGACGCAAAACGCAATGAAGTCGCGTTAAGCCGCTTGGGCGAAGCATATGGTCACGCAGGCATCAAAGATCATCGGTTTTATCCAGAACCTATTGCGGCGGCCGTGAGTTTCTTGCACGAAAAGCCCACGACGGCGGGCGACGTGATACTTACCGTGGATTTCGGCGGTGGAACACTTGATTTTTGTGTCTTGCAACGTCGTTCGGGAAGCGATTTTTCGGTGGTCGCCACGCACGGCATTGCACTAGGAGGCGATCACATCGATCAACGGATATTCAGTCGGTTGCTGTTTCCACTGCTCGGGAAGGGAGAGCGCTGGCGACGTCGAGGAACCGATCGCCAAGAGATCGAAACACAGTTTCCCTTCGAAGATTACGAGGATCTCCTATTGAATTGGGCCGTCACGTATTTGTTAAACCAAAATCGATACACGACGCCGGTTCTTGAATGTATCTCGCAAGGCGGCGAAGCCAAACTAAAATTTCGTCGCTTACGTGAACTCATTCAACAAAACTATAGCTACCTAGCGTTTCAAGGTATCAAGGATTTCAAGGCCGAATTGTCTTTTGCCGACTCCGCCGTGTTGGACATTGCTGAGATCGACATCGAGGCAGCGCTCACTCGCGTAGAGTTCGAGGATGTCATCGATGACTCGCTTACGCGAGTTGAAGAAGCCGTACTCGAAACGATTCAACGGGCCAACATTGTCGCCAGCGACGTTGATATCGTGCTTCGGACGGGCGGATCGTCGTTGATCCCAGCCGTGCACCACCTGCTGAACAGCCACTTCCCGGACCGTGTCGTAGATCACGACCCTTTTACCAGTGTCGCCGCAGGCCTTGCGATTGCCGACTACCACGAATATCAAATGGGGTGAATGTGACGTGAAGGATTCCTTTTTCGAGCAAATACTTTGCCAATTTACGGATGCTGTTGAAACCGGCGATGGGCGAAAGCTCGCGGAACTTTTCGCAGTCGATGGCGTTTATAACGACTGTTTTTATGGTGCTTTTCAGGGTAGGGAAGCCAGCGCCAGCATGCTAGAAGATCACTTCTGGGGGCACGCGGAAGGGTTTCGGTGGCAGATGTTCGAGCCCATAGCAAACGCGACCGTAGGGTATGCCAGGTACCGATTTAGTTACGTCTCAAAGCTTGATGGTGCCGAGGGCGAGCGTGTGGTGTTTGAGGGTATGAGTCAATTCACATTGGATGCAGGCTTTATTCGCGTTTATCGAGAAGAGTTCAACACGGGTATTGCCATCTCCCAGTTAAATTTCCCCGCTGAGCGCATTGCACGCCATCTTGCTCGAAAAGCGGCGGATGTTCGTGCCGGCGACACTTAACCTAATCGTCCGGGGCGACATAGCTTGGATCTAACACCTTAAAGAACGTCTGTAAGGCCCTGTAGGTCAAGCCCCAAACGAAGTGCTCGCCGTTAAGTCGGTAGCCATTGAATACGGTTTCGCTCGAGCCGACGGGGCGGGTTTCGGTATCGCTTAGAGATCGATCAAGCATATCGTCAAGCGGACCCCAGACAATCTCGTCAACTTCATGATTTAGGCGAAAAGCCGGAATGGTGTCGATTTGGAAGATGAAGGGCGCTACAAGCATATCCCGTGTTCGACCACGCGGCATTGCGCGCTGTTGCGAGAGCGGTCCAAGGAACGTTGCTGCATTGAGATCAAGTCCAATTTCTTCTTGTGTCTCTCGAACGGCTGTCGCTTGGAGACTGATGTCGTCGGAGTCGCGATGCCCGCCCGGAAAAGCCATGTGCCCTGACCACGGATCGCCGTCGTGCTGGGCACGTTTGATGAAAAGGATTCTTGATCCCTCGGCGGTCTCATGAAGAACGACGGCGACGGCCGCTTGCCGGGTTTCTTCACTAACGGGAAACGTTACCGGCCGATGCGCGGCGACGCACGCCCGTATGTGTTGGATGCTTAGGTGGGACACGCGCTTATGATAGCTTGATCGTCGCGAGTCTGAGGTGGGGAGCGGAAATTTGATGGATAGTAGTGCCAATCGGTGCTTTGTTTGTGGGCCCGGAAACTCTCACGGTCTTGGGGTCCAATTTCGATTGGACGGTGACGTCTGCCGGGCCGAATTCGTTCCCACAGAAAACTACACGGGCTATAACGGGATCGTTCACGGTGGAATTCTTTTTTGTTTGCTTGACGATGTCATGGCCAACTGGCTCTTTTTGAAGGGCGAGCGTTGTTTCACAGCGCGAGCCGATGTCAGGTACCGACAACCACTCCCGGTTGGTACAGCGGTGCGGATGGAAGGTCGGTTGTTGCGACGCAAAGGCCGAGTTGCGCAGATTGAGGGCAAGGTTTTCCGTCAAGACGACGACACTGTCGTCGTCGAAGCGACGGGCAGTTTTATGGTGGACGCATAATTAGTCGAAACAAAACCGACTAGCGACAAGACAGCCGATTCGTTGAGGTACAGAGTTTCGAGCCTAGTACATGGGTTAGGATCCTTCTGGATCCAACCGGAGACATTCTTATGGCGGAAGCGACACAAGTAGATCGAGAAAAACTAGAAATCTACCTCAAACAGGTGAGTCAACAAGTGATGGCTGGCTTTAACTGCAGCCTCTCTCACGTCGGAGACAAACTCGGTCTTTATCGTAAGCTGCGAGACAACGGACCCGTGACGAGCATGGAATTTGCCGAGGCTACGGGTTTGCACGAGCGCTGGTTACGTGAATGGCTCAGGCATCAGGCTTGCGTTGGGCAGATCGACTACTCGGCCGATGACGATTCGTTCAGTCTCTCGCCGGAGGCGGCCATTGTGCTTTGTGATGACGAAAACCCTTTTTATTTTGCTGCCGGGTTTCAAGCCGTTGTCGCGACCCACGAGGCGGTGCCCAAACTGGGCGATTCGTTTCGCACTGGATTAGGTCTTACCTATGACGAGCAGGGCGAGGCATGTGCCTGTGGAATTGAGCGGCTTAACAATTACGTGCCGCGGAACGAGTTGGTTCAAAACATTCTGCCTTCCCTGAGCGGGGTTACTGATAAGCTGGTGTCGGGTGCGCGCGTGGCCGACGTTGGCTGTGGCGCGGGTCAAGCGACGCTCGTGATGGCCGAGGCGTTTCCGGAGTCCGATTTCGTTGGGTACGATACATCCGATCACGCCTTAGCTAATGCAAACGCGCATCTCAAAGAAACCGAGCTGAAAAATGCTCGATTCGTTAATCCTACGGTTGAGCCTCTACCGCGTGATGGCAGCGTTGACTTCGTTACCACGTTCGATGTCATTCACGACGCGCCGTACCCAGGTCGGCTCATCGCCGACATACATCGTTGTCTCAACGTTGATGGGACCTGGCTTTGTTCGGATATTCGAAGTTTTCCAACTTTCGCGGAGAATTTGAGGGAAAATCCCAGTGCCGGGCTGTTCTATGGCTTTTCCCTGATGATCTGTATGTCCTCGAGTATGTCCACGCCTGATGGCGCTGGGTTGGGAACCTTGGGGTTTAATGAACAAGTAGCCCGAGAGATGAGTGAAACGGCGGGTTTCTCTCGCTTTGCACGGTTGGAATTCGGAACGGCGGTAAACAACTACTACGAAATTCGTCCGTAATCTCGTGGATATTGATCTATTCGGTGACGACGCGTTCCTTGAGCAAACCTCATGTGTTGCGGCACCGTTGAGGACGACATAGCGATTCGTCATATGCCAAGAGTTATCGATATTGACGGCGGCGTGAATTTTCGGGACTTCGGCGGTTACCCGACGGTGGTGGGTAATTGGGTAGTCGCTGGCAAACTTTTTCGGTGCGGCACGCTAGCCAATATAACGCCGATGGGACTCGCAACGTTTCACGGTTTGGGCATACGGCATATATGCGACTTGCGGCGCAATGAAGAGCGGGTAGACGACCCAACGCCACTGCCACCCGAGAACCCTAAACAAACGGCGGTTTCGATCGGCCCCGGTAACGCGCGTTCGGTGCAGCAGCAACTGAGAAGTCGCCCCACCAACGACGATCAACGAATAAAGTTTATGGTGGCGATTCACGAAGAGCTTGTTCACGACCATACCGAAGCCTATCGCGAGGTATTTGCGGCGCTGTTGGCTACGCGTGATGGAGGATTCTTGGTCCATTGCACGGCGGGAAAAGATCGAACGGGTCTAGCCGCCGCGCTTATTCTTGCCTCGCTCGGGGTGGATCGCGAGAATATCGAGGAAGACTACCTGTTGACCAATAGTGTCATCGATTTCGAAGGATTTATTCTTCCTCGCGTTCGTCAATATTTCGGCTCATCGAGTCTCGACCTCGAGATGATCAAGTCTGTCGCGGGCGTTCGTGTCGAGTACCTACGCGCTTCATTTCAGGCAATGGAGAAGATGCACGGCTCGATCGACGGATATTTTGAGAGAGGTTTGGGCCTCGATGCGCGAGACTTCACCGAGCTAAAAAGGCGTTATGTGGTCACGACGTGACCAGGTCGTACCGATCCGATTTTTCGCCGTAGTTGAATCGTTCTATTCCTGTTGACTCGCGCATGTCGACGGTCATTTGCTGCGTATTCTCATCGAGAGGAATACCCGTTGCATCGGCAACCCGCGTGATACCGTTGAACCCGGAGGCAACCACAAGAGCATCCACCATGGATTGCGTACCCATCGCCATCCCCGCTTGATCACGAATGCTCGCGAGGTCGCCCCATCGGCCTTGGATGGCTGCTTCCGTCAGGGACCTCAACCAATAGCTAAAATCGACGCCTGAGTCGATCTCACTGTCGGTGACCGAGTTAAGATCGTAGTCTGCTTGCTCTGACTGGCCGCTCGCCCGGAGCAGCATCGCATGTGAAGTGGTTCAGTAAAAACACTGGTTCAGCGCGGAAACGCGAGATGCGATGAATTCTGCCTGAGATTGTTGAAGGTCAAGGGGGATATTTTGTAACGCGTAATGGGGTCGAAATGCGGTAAAGAAGAGTTCCACGGCGCTCGGCACAAGGCCCATAGCACGGGCGATGTTGGGCTCACGGTTATTGCTAAGACCGTTAATCAAACCAGGTCGTTCATTGCCTACCGCGATCGGAACCCACGCACCCTCGTCCGTGACATTGGCGGGGGGCTGACCCGTCGGCTCTCCAGACTTCGGGTCCGGAAGCGCTGCGAGCGGCAGACCCACCGCTGCGTGCAACGTGTCAACGATCACTGACGAGTTCACGACACTGACGATTTCGATATAGCGTTCGGGAGAGATACCCGCCTTCATGACCACATCGAACATGCTCCGTGTGATGCGACCAGGGTCTGATCGGATACGGTGGATCATGTCGACAATCACCTCGTCCAAGCCCGTTTCGCTCTCGTGCGCTCCGTTAATCGCGTACGGGGAAAGTTCTTGTCGACGTGCCTCGCATAAGTGGCAGCAGGTGGCAGCTCGAGATTCGGCCACCATTTCAATTCGTTCGGCCCCCGTCCAAAAAGGCCCGGGTCCAGCGATGCGCTCCCATACTTTCTCGTGGGCTTCGACGAGATGCTTGCGGAGGGGATAGTCGGTGTGCTCGTACACGGGCCCATGTTGCCCGGCCAAGGTATAGGCGTCCAGCCCGGATTACCCATCGCTTACCGGCTGTCAAACGTGGGTTGATTGCACCATTATTTTTTTCGTCGGGCTTGTAGTGGAGGCTCGCAAGCGGTCATCATGAAGTTTCGGTTCGGTTCAACCCCGGATCCGTTGAGATGGAGTTTGCTTGCGATGGCCGAACACGAAGGGCCCCGAACGACGGGATTTGACACGTTGACGCTGCATGCGGGACAGCAGCCAGACCCGGTGACTGGCGCCCGCGCAACGCCGATTTATCAGTCCGCCTCGTTCGTGTTTCCCGACTCCGATTTCGCGGTTGGGCTATTCAATATCGAGCGAGCGGGACACGTATATTCGAGGCTCTCTAATCCCACTAACGCCGTATTGGAAGAACGAGTATCTGCTTTGGAAGGAGGCGTTGGCGCGATTGCAACGGCCAGTGGCCAAGCCGCCATGCATCTTGCCATCGCGACCCTTTGTTCTGCCGGGGATCACATCGTCGCGTCGAGATCGCTGTACGGTGGTACCCACAATTTACTTGAGTACACGTTGCCACGCTTCGGCATCGAGACCACGTTTGTCGACCCTCGCGCCATCGATGCGTTCAGAAATGCAATAACGCCGTCAACCAAATTGTTATTCGGAGAGATCTTGGGAAATCCCGGACTCGAGGTGCTCGATTTGCCGGCACTTGGCGAAGTTGCACATGACGCTGGCATGCCACTGGTGGTTGATTCAACGTTTGCAACGCCGTACTTGTGCAAACCCCTCGAGCACGGCGCTGATATCGTTGTGCATTCAGCCACAAAGTTCCTGAGTGGACACGGCATCGTTATCGGCGGCCTATTGGTTGATGGTGGTACGTTCGACTGGGGAGCTTCGGATCGTTTCCCGACCATGACTGAGCCCTACGAGGGTTTCCACGAGCTGATTTTCGCGGAGGAATTCGGGCCACTCGCTTTCATCACAAGGGCGCGCAAAGAGGGCATTCGAGATTTCGGAGCATGCATGGCGCCGACGACGGCGTTTCACGTGTTGCAGGGCCTTGAAACTCTACCGCTTCGAATGCAGCGACATGTCGAAAATACCCGTCGCATTGTGGCGTTTTTGGACGGGCACGACGCCGTTGAATCCGTGCTCTATCCTGAGCTCGACGCGCATCCGGATCGGGAACTTGCTTCCCGATTGTTGCCAAAAGGCGCAGGTGCAGTATTCAGTTTCAATATCAAAGGCGGACGAAATGCGGGCCGAGCGTTCATTGAAGCGCTTTCGCTTTTTTCGCACTTGGCCAATATTGGCGATGCAAAGTCTCTGGTCATTCACCCGGCGAGTACGACCCATCACCGGATGAGCCCCACTGCGCTTGCAAACGCAGGAATTGGTGAAGGCCTTGTTCGACTTTCGATCGGGCTGGAAGATCCGGGCGACTTGATCGAGGACCTAGCACGCGGGCTACGTCGATCTCAAAGAGCTTAACGATGTACGTTGACGTAAACGCAGAACGTGTATTTGTGTCGACGGGCGCGTCTCGACACCAGCCCGATGCTCCTGCCATTGTATTTGTCCATGGTGCGGGGATGGACCACTCCGTCTGGGTGATGTTGTCCCGATACTTTGCACGGCATGGGTTTAACGCTTCCGCCATTGATTTACCCGGACACGGGCGGAGTCAAGGCGAGCCGTTGAATACGATTGATGCTATGGGTGATTGGTTGGCTGATGTCGTTGACGTACTTGGCTTCGATAAGTCGATTATCGTCGGCCACAGCATGGGTTCGTTAGTCGCCCATCGGTTTGCCGTTACTCACCTCGATCGATGTCGTGCCATCGCGCTGTTGGGCACGTCGGTTCCGATGCCCGTGACGGAAGCGCTGATGATGGCGGCGGCCGACAATCATCATGCCGCGATTGAGATGATTAACACTTGGAGTCATTCGTCCCAGGGCAAGGTAGGCGCTAACAACAATCCCGGCGTTTGGATGATGGGGATTGGGGAACGACTGCTTGAACGCGCTGGCCGGGGTGTTCTTCACGCCGATCTGGAAGCGTGCAACAGCTACTCGGGAGTTTCGCAAGAGATTGTTTGCCCCTCACTCGTCATTGCGGCGGGCGCAGATTTAATGACTCCTGCGCGAGCGGGACTTGAAGTTGCCAAGGCATTGCCTCAAACCGACATCGTCAATCTGGAAGATTGCGGCCACTTCATGTTGAGCGAACGGCCGAATGAGGTACTTAGTGCAGTGGCGACGTTTGTACGAGGCCTGTAACGACCCGTCGTTACATGGAACGTCCCCGGCCCTCGATGGGCCAAATGTCGACGAGAGTGTCTCCATCAACAACGTGAACAACGTCATACAAATTAAACGTTGGGTCGCAATGAGGGGTGATCACACGCATCCAGTCGCCAATAGCAAATACCTCGGATGTGCGCCAGCGAACGCCGCCGTGTTCATCACCAAAAAAGAAGTAACGACCGTCTTGAGGTCCGCCTTCATGGAGCTGCGGAGTTTTATCGTCGGTTGCGAAGGCTTTGAGTCCGGCATCGGTTGTGACGAGATTGTCGTGGCTCGTGGATACGACCGTGGTCTGGACAAACAGCGAGGTAAAAAACCCTGGATGCTCGCCCTGTTTAGTCTCTATTTCGTTGTATTGTCGATCCATGAACGCATACGATCCTGCCTGTAGTTCGTCTAGCGCGCCCGTTTCTGGATCGATATCGAACGTGCCCGTTCCACCGCCACTGGTGATGCGACATGCGATACCTAGTTGTTTAAGTTCGTTTCGGAAGTCAGCCAGTTTTTCCATGACGGCTATCGATTGCTCCCGACGGTCGCTAAAAGGGGCGATGTGCATCAGGTTCCCCGCGTACATTTGTAGCCCTGTGAAGTCGAGGTGGGTGGATTCGGAAAGTTGCTGCGCGAGATTCATAGCACTGGGACCTGGTTCTATGCCTGTACGGTGAAGACCGGGGTCGAGATCGAGGAGGACTTTTAGCCGCGCACTGAATTTTCGCGCGGCGTCGTTGAGTGCTTTGCCATTCAGCGGGTTATCCACAACGGCGATCACGCTGGCACCGCGCTCATTCAGCCGGAGTAGACGGTCGATACCACTCGCCGTGACGACGGGTGAGGTGAGCAGAATGTCTTGAATGCCTGCGGCTTGCATGGCCTCGGCCTCTCCCAATTTTGCGCAACAAATACCACTCGCCCCCGCCTCAATTTGAAGTTTGGCTACCGCCGCGCATTTGTGCGTCTTGGCATGGGGACGCAACGTGATGCCAACTTTTTGACAGTGCTCGCTCATGGTCTCAAGGTTGTTTTTGAAACGAACTAAATCGATGACCAGAGCGGGTGTTTGGAGCTTTGCGGCGCTTCCGGCAACGCCGACCAGAGCCCGGTTCAACTCGGTGTTCAGAGGCCGTGGTCCTCGCGGTATTTACGCCATCGCGCGAAGGCGTCGGAGACTTCGGCCGCCCTTCCAGCAACCATCGGTTCAACTTCCGGATGCGAGAAAATGTAAAATTCGTCTTCCTGGATCGAATGCAACACCATATCGCCGACCACGGCTGGATCCAGCGCGCTCGCCATCATTTCGGCCACGCGCTGCTCCGGTTCGAGCGCCCCCGTGTCGCCCGGGAGGTCTAATTGGGAGGTGTCTTTTTCGCCCCGGAGGTGGCTGGGTCGGTTGCGCCCCGAATCGAAAATGTTGGTGTTGACTACGCCGGGGCAAAGCACGGAAACCCCGATGTTGTGTTGCTTGAGATCAGCGCGGAGCGTTTCGGATATTCCAACGACCGCATACTTGGTCGCGGTGTAAACGCCTAGTCCTGGAATCGCGATGTGACCCGCGAGGGACGCGGTATTGACGACATGGCCGCCCTCTCCGTGGGCTTGAATTCGCTGCACGAATGTTTGTAGACCGTTGACCACGCCATCGAGATTAACCCCCATGACCCAATCCCAATCTTCGTACGACATCTGATCCAACGATCCGCCGACCGCCACGCGCGCATTGTTGACAAGGACGTGAATTTTATCGAAAGCGGCTTCGGTCGCCTCGGCGGCCGCTTCCATCGCGGCTCGATCGGTTACGTCGACTTGAAGCGTGATGACCTCGGCATTGCTCGCGTCGAACTCGGCTTTAACACGATCGAGCGCGTCTTGTTCGATATCCGCGATAGCAACCTTCATGCCCGCAGCCGCGAATGAACGTGCCATTGCCAAGCCCATGCCACTGGCACCGCCCGTGATGAATGCAACTTTTCCAGAAATGTCTCGCATCGCTTGCCCCCAATGCTGATTTCAATGAGCGTACCACAGGTCCTTTGGTTGGCATTTGTGCTCTACGGATGCAGGATTAAACCCGGATCCAAGGACGAGGCATGGTGTTGTCAACATTGGTTTTTGCGAGCGCTTTGTTCTTGATTTCACACTTGGGACTCAGCAGTACCTCCTCTCGGCAGTTCCTGATCGAGCGACTTGGCCGCAACGGCTACCTCATCGCGTACTCGATCGTCGCGATATTGACGCTTGGATTCATGATTTTGAGTTACGCAGACCGCCCGGTGAGTCCGTATTTGTGGGTGCCAAGTCCCGTTCATTGGTCGGTAACCTACGTCCTGGTGGCAACGTCTTTCATCCTTATCGCCGGTGCGTTCACGACCACGAACCCAACAAGCCTCGGGAAAGAAGCTGGGTTAGCGATGGAGCCTAGGGGCTTCATCTGCATTACCCGGCATCCGTTTCAATGGGGTTTGGCGCTGTGGGTGTTAGGTCATATGGTGGCGAACGGCGATGTAGCTTCACTGGTTTTCTTCGGTACGTTGGGCCTTGTCTCAGTCTTCGGTACGTACTTGATCGATATGCGTATGGCTCGCGAGCAAGACGGCATTTGGCCCGGCTTTGCCGCCAGCACGTCGAACGTTCCGTTCGGTGCCGTTGTCACTGGTCGAGCTAAGCTAAGTTGGAACGACTTATGGTTGCCGTCGTTAATCGGCCTAGTTGTCTATGCCGTCGTATTTGTTGGCCACGGCTGGATCACGGGCGCAGGGCTTCTTTGAAAATAGCCGACGCGGCCGACCGCAAAACCCGGTGTTGGCCGCCAAAAAAGTGATCGGCGCCAGGGATCGTGATGACTTCCACATCGTTTTGGGCGTGTTGCCACGCTTTGAGCTGCGGAAGGTCGATAAACGGATCGGCATCCCCAACGACGACACGCACGGGTACCGTTAGACTGTTCGCCAATGTCATCGAGGCTGTGGGTGGCGCGATCAACACGAGACACGAAACATTGGTGATGTTCGCGACGCCACGGCTAGCAACCACCGAGCCGAACGAATAGCCAGCGATTGCGACTTCTGATGGTCTCTTGGCTTGGTGGAGCCATTCCACCACCGAGAGCAGGTCATTGACTTCGCCATCTCCGTGATCATGTACACCCTCACTTGACCCCACGCCGCGAAAATTGAACCGCAGTGTGCTTATGTTGAGGGGGGACACGGCTGTTTCGACGGTGTCTAGCACGGCGTCGAACATCGAGCCGCCATAGAGGGGGTGCGGATGACATAGCACGATCCAAGAACCCGTGTTCGAGTCATTGACTAGGGCTTCTAAATTCCCCGCTGGGCCAGGAATCGTGCAATGGCTGCTCATTTGCGGAGCCTGGGTTAAGGGGAGATATCTGTCCACCCTTAGGGGATGGAATTTGTTTTTTTGGGACATTAATCTATGCGACCAGCGTGAATTCGAAGTGCTTCTAAGGAAAAGTCAGTAGTGATTAAGGCTGAGGGACTTACACGACATTACGGTGACCTAATGGCTGCCTCGGAGGTTAGTTTCGAGGTTGGGTCTGGAGAGATCGTTGGCCTTCTCGGCCACAACGGGGCGGGTAAAACCACGGTCATGAAGATGCTCACCGGATACCTCGAGCCGAGCTCGGGTCGAGGGTTGGTGGACGGTATCGATGTCCAGGACGAGCCGGTGGCAGTGCAACAGAAGATCGGTTATCTACCTGAAAATCGGCCGCTATACCCGGATATGTCGGTTTTAGACTACCTTGAATTTGCTGCAAGTCTGCGGGGTATGGCGGGGCGGGAAGCCTCGTCTGGGCTGCAGAACGTGATCGAGTCGATGGAACTGGGAACTCGGGCTTACGACAAGATTGGCACCCTATCTCGCGGCTATCAGCAGCGGGTTGGCGTTGCACAAGCGATATTACACAAGCCCCCAGTCCTCATACTTGACGAACCGACTAACGGGCTTGACCCACGACAGACCCAAGAAATGCGCCGTCTGATGAGGGAGCTCGCAACGACCGCGACGGTAGTCTTGTCGACCCATATCATGCAAGAAGTTGATGCCATTTGTGATCGTGTATTGATTATGCGCGATGGCGAGTTGGTGATCGACGAACAGCTCGAGGATTTGAAACGTGGCGATACGATGGAATTACGCACCTCGGCAAGCGCCGGAGACGTCGAGAACGCGTTGGACGCATCGGTCACAGTTGTCGCTCAAAACGGCCGAATACTCTTGACAAGTGAAACTAGCGACCTGGCTGTATTTGCCGCTCAGGCAGCACGCGAGCTGGTAGCAGGAGACATTCCTATCCACAGTTTGGCGCCGGTGCAGCGTGACTTGGAACGGCTCTTCCGGGAAGTAAGCGAGGCCCCTCATGTTGGCTAACAAGACCATGAAGGTCGCTTCCAAGGAGCTTATTCAGTTCTTTGGGTCGCCGATAGGGTACCTGTTCTTGCTCGCGTTCCTCGGTTTCACGCTGTTCGTATTCTTTTGGGGGGAGGCCTTTTTTGCGCGAAATATCCTAGACGTTCGACCGATGTTCGAGTGGATGCCGGTCTTACTGATTTTTCTCTCGTCGGCGCTCACAATGCGAATGTGGAGTGAGGAGCGGCGTAGCGGAACCCAGGAATTTATCCTCACGCTTCCAGCGACTACCTGGGAGCTCGTTTTGGGGAAGTTTCTGGCGTGCTGGGCGCTGCTTGGCATTGCCTTGTTACTTACATTACCGCTCCCGATCACATTAGCGATTGTTGATAGCAGCTTAACGGGATTGGATTGGGGCCCGATTATTGCGGGCTATGTAGCCGCGATCCTCCTGGGGGCAAGTTACATTGCGGTTGGTCTGTTCGTCAGCGCGAGGACTGAGAATCAAATCGTCGCGCTGATCTTGGCGTCGTTGGCTTGCGGGTCTTTCTATTTGATCGGAAGCTCCTTCCTGCTCGATTTAGTTGATAACAACAGTGCGGATGTGTTGCGAAAGCTTGGTTCAGGCTCGCGTTTCGAGTCGATCACACGCGGTATGCTCGATGTTCGAGATCTCTATTTCTACGGTTCCATAGCCACCGTTTTTTTAGCACTAAACGTCTATGCCTTGAATCGCCAAGGCTGGTCAGAAGACGCTCCATCCCCGCGTCACCAGCGCACCCATGTGTTGCTGGGTTTAGTTGTAGCCAATGTTCTGGTGGCTAACCTTTGGCTGCACGGAGCCGGTAATTGGATGCGTTGGGATGTAACACGTGGTGACCAGTATTCGATGTCCGACGCGACGCTGCACTACCTGCAGCGTTTGCGTGAACCGTTACTAATCCGGGGCTATTTCAGTACAAAGACACATCCGTTGCTGGCGCCGTTGGTACCGCAAATGCAAGATCTATTAAGCGAGTACGGATTCGCGGGTGGCGATCGCGTGCGCGTGGAAATTGTCAATCCAGCCGAGGATGCCGAATTGGAAGATGAGGCGAACAGCAAGTACGGAATTCGTCCGGTACCGTTCCAGACAGCTGATCGGCATGAAGCCAGTTTGGTTAATTCATATTTCGATGTGCTGGTTCAGTACGGTGATGAATACGAGGTGCTGAGTTTTCGCGAACTCATTGATGTCAAGCAGCAAGGTGAAACCGATCTCGACGTATGGTTGCCGAATCCGGAATACGCTGTCACGCGAAGCATCAAGAAGGTGCTTTACGATTTTCAGGGCGGTGACAGTGTTTGGTCGAACATTGGGAAGCCGATCCGGTTCACTGGCTACATTTCGCCCGACGAACACATGCCGCAAGAGCTCGCGTCATTGAAAGCGTCGTTGAGGGACCTGCTTGAGGCCACGGCATTGGAGGCCGGGAGCGCGTTTACGTGGGAGATTGTTGATCCGGAGGCCGGTGATGGTCAGGTTGCGGAGGAGATAGCGACCAAATTTGGGTTCGGTCCCATGGCGGCGAGTCTCTTCGACGCCAGCACGTTTTATTTTTACCTCGTCCTCTCGGACGAGACGACGTTCGTGCAGATTCCCATCCCAGAATCGTTCGACCGAGAGGGTCTTGCGCGGGGTATGGAAGAAGCGCTAAAGCGGTATGCTTCGGGGTTGATGAAGACGGTGGCACTTTACACACCGCCTGCTCCGCCCCCTCAGTATCCCGGTGGACAACAGCAACCAGGAAACCAATTTGCCGGTCTGCGGGATGTTCTCGGTAGTAGCCATGAGCTTCGAAGCGCGGATCTCAATGGCATCGTCCCTGCAAACGTTGACGTCCTGCTTGTCGTCGACCCGATCAGTCTTGATGACCGCGCGGTGTTCGCGATCGATCAGTACTTGATGCGAGGAGGCACCGTTGTTGTGGCAGCCTCGGCGTTCCGTACGACGCTCACCCAATCGATGCTTTCGGCAGTCCCTCAAACGACAGGGCTCGAAGCTTGGCTGGACCACCACGGTGTCTCCATCGATAAGTCCATGGTGCTGGATCCACAAAATGCCCAATTCCCGGCCCCCGTTACCCGAAGAGTGGGAGGCTTCAGCTTTCAGGACTATCGAATGTTGGACTACCCTTTCTTTGTTGATATTCGTGACGGCGCGATGTTACCGGATCACCCTGTCACCGTTGGTCTCCCACAACTGACCATGTCGTGGGCATCGCCCATTGACGTGGATGAGCTTGGTTCTGATGCGCGCGACGTGCACCGTTTGATATGGAGTTCGGATGTAAGTTGGCGGGATGCATCGCCCGATGTCATGCCCAATGTAACCGAGGATATCGTCGAGTCCTACAGGTCGGAGGGCGAAGAAGGTCCACAACTTCTGGGGGTCCTTGTATCGGGGCGATTTGACTCCTTGTTTGACGAATCACCGTTGTTGCTAGCGGACGATACGTTAGAAACCCAAGAACCCACAGACGCCAGCGGTGGCGAAAGTGAGGATGAAGCCGACATCGGTCCGGGGGTCGTTTCTAGCGTCATTGAGCGATCGCCCGAATCCGCGCGATTGCTGGTGCTTGGTTCGAGCTCTTTTGTTTCGGACCAAATCATTCAATTGGTCGGTGTCGCCAATGGTCAGCTGTACACGAAGCCACTTGATTTGATCCAAAACGTGGTGGATTGGGCGGTCGAAGACGAAGTCTTGCAAACCATCCGAGGTAGAAACCAGTACGCGAGTACGTTGCCGCCACTCGGCGATCTTGGCCAGCGTCTATACGAATACGGTAACTATGCACTGGCCCTATTGATGCTGTTTATCGTTTTTCTGGTGCATGGATACAACGGCGGAAAGCGACGAGCTCGGTACGAGGCGATTTTGGGAGAGACTCCGTGAGGCCGATGGTGCTAACCACGATTCTTGTTGTCCAACTAATTCTCGTTGCAGTGGTCTGGTGGGTTCGACTCGATGACGAGGAGTTCGAGCCTGAAAGCCTTCTAAGTTTTGAACCGAGATCGGTCCAGAAAGTCGAAATTTCGGCGAGTGACGATGAACGGCGTGTAACTCTCGTGCGGAATGCCGATGACTGGCAATTAGCGTCGGGTATTCCGGCTGACGTAGATAAGGTCGAACAATTCCTGACCAAGTTGGCGGACGCGGACAGTGGCTGGCCCGTGGCCGAGCAGGATTCGACGGCCGAGCGTTTCGAAGTCACGAAGGAACACCACCAACGTCACATCGTTCTTTCCGATGCCGATAATGTCGTGGGTGGACTTTATCTCGGAACGTCGCCGGGTTATCAAAAGGTGCACGCGCGGGCGGCCTCGGGCGGGCCTGTCTATAGCATCAAGTTTTCCGCATACGAGGCCGGGATGGACTCTTCCTCGTGGCTTGACCGATCGTTATTGCAACCGGTGGGTGAAGTTCGTGCGCTCGAACTTGAGGGCGTCTTTGCCCTTTCCAAGGATGACGACCAAGGTTGGGTGTCGGACCAAAACCGCGACCTTGATCAGGACGCTGTACAAACGCTCGTCGATCGTTTCCGGAACCTCACCGTAATGGACGTCCATGAAGAAGCTATCGGTGACGATCCGGTACTTACCTACGTCGTGAGTGACGACGATGGACCGCAGCGCCTTTCTATCGTGCGGATAGAAAAAACGGATGACGACGCCACGACTTCCCGTTATGTGGTTTATTCTGACCGACGCGAAGGTCGTTTTGAACTTGCGTCGTACATTGCGGAAAGAATCGAAACGTCGTTGGAGAACCTTGTTATATCGGAGTCCGACGTGGTGGAAGAGGACACGGTGGTCGACGGTTAACTTGATTGCACGGCCATGGATCGGACAATTTCCGTAATGCGCTGAGGAGTAGTCCCCGTTGAATGCATTCGTGAGCTCGAGGCCAAGTGGTCAAAATTCGTAAAGCTGCAACGGTACTTATCGTGAGGCCGGGCGAGAGCGGGCCCGAACTATTCATGCTGCAGCGGCCGGGCCGGGGTGTTTTCCCAGATTTGCACGTGTTTCCTGGTGGCAAAGTCGATACCGAAGATGCGGATCTTGAAGGATTGTGCTTTGGATTAAATGACGAAATGGCATCGAGAAAATTGGGCGTCGACGACAACGCGATTCGTTATTGGATAACCGTTATACGAGAATGTTTCGAGGAAAGCGGCGTGCTCCTCGCTCGAAGGCAAGGCGAGGATTTTTACTTTCGAGATGATGCGGAGCGAATTCACTATCGGAGATTACGAGGACGTCTGCTCGCGGGCGAAGTCGACTTCGCGACGCTTGTGCGAAGCGAGGGACTCGAGTTAGCGACTGAACGAGTGCACTATTTCAGCCACTGGATTACTCCAGAATCCGCGCCGGCGCGTTTCGACACGCGTTTTTTTCTTGCGGCTATGCCGCACGGACAAGAAGCGGTGGGTGACACGCGAGAGACGGTATCTGGGGAGTGGATTTCGCCTGCCGCAGCCTTGCAGAGGCACGAGGACGGCGATTGGCAAATGATTTATCCGACACTAACGACACTGAATTCCGTGTCGGGCTATGCCTCGGTTGACGCGATGGTGGAATCGGTACGAGAGGGTCGTCACCTGGAGGGCGTGACATCGGAGCTCCATCAGCAAGGAATGCAGCATCTTCACGAGACGTGAGTTTGTCAGCGAAACGAAAAACGTCCGCGATACTGAATTATGGCAAAGCGGCTGATTCGTAGATGTAAAGTTAGGTCAAGGAAGCCAAGGCCGCTCGGCAAAATCTCGTGACAAAGTATTGGCGTGTTGGGTCGTTTCAATGGGGGTATTTCACCGTAAGTACGGAGGGATTTGATGGACGATCAACTTGAGTGGCAAAAAGTACGTTCGGAACCGGGTCCCGATCTGGGTATCCTCAGTGTCCGTTTCGATTGGCTGAAACACCCAACCGAAGACCGAACATTGAAACGGCTCGTGCTTGAATCGGGCGATTGGATCAACGTGGTAGCTCTCACTGAGGATGGCAAGTCCGTGATGGTCGAGCAATATCGGTTTGGCACCGGTTCCTGCACGATTGAGACGCCCGGCGGGATGGTCGATGCCGGTGAAACCCCCTTGCTCGCGGCGCAACGAGAGCTGAAAGAGGAAACGGGGTACAGCGGAGGTCATTGGGAGTCGTTGGGTGCTGTACAGCCCAACCCGGCGAT
Organism: Pseudomonadales bacterium; assembly: GCA_022448765.1. Lineage (GTDB taxonomy): Bacteria > Pseudomonadota > Gammaproteobacteria > Pseudomonadales > Azotimanducaceae > UBA11889. Next base: position 5,253 of record JAKUTI010000013.1, on the reverse strand, counting down.
TCATCCGCATTTGTGTCACCACTTTCTTGCGCGAGGAGTGACCAAAAAAGATGCTCAGGATCTTGGACAAGGCGAAGCCATCGCGGTGCATCTTTATACGATCGACGAGATTCGATCAGCCATCGTCGACGGATCGTTGCGGCACGTCTTAGCGATTTCAGCGCTGTCGCGCGTTTTTAATTTATGGTCGATGCCCTTCGTGGAACCACACGCTGAAGCAGATTGAACTGCCCCCTGGTGGCAAATATGCTGCCCGCCATAACCCGCGCGGGCGATCTGATATAGTCGCTGGCCCAATTTGGATAAGCAGCCAATGGTCGGTTTTACGACGCGAATTGTTCATTCGGATCGATCGAGTCCGGTAGAGCACGGCTCAATACACAAACCCATCCATGCGACCGTTGCGTACGGATACGACGACGTCCAGGATCTCGCCGACGTTTTTCAGGGTAACAGCTCAGGCTACTCGTACGGACGTCAGGTCAACCCGACGGTTAGCGCACTTGAGTCACAGGTTACGTTGATGGAAAAGGGGCGCCAGACCATTTGTTTTTCAACCGGCATGGCGGCTATTGGAACGATGTTGTTTGCGTTGATGCGGTCGGGCGATCATTTTGTGTCGAGCTCGTTTTTGTTCGGTAATACCAACAGCTTGTTCGGTAGCTTTGACGTTCACGGAATCGGCGTCTCTTTCGTTGATGCCACGGATGTCAAGGCGGTGGAGTCCGCGTTGACCGAACACACCAAGATGGTATTCGTTGAAACCATCGCTAATCCGCGTACTCAAGTCAGTGATCTGGAAGCGATTGGCGCGCTATGTCGCGACCAAGGAATCGTATACATCGTCGACAACACCATGACCTCGCCCTACCTCTTTCAGCCGATTGACGTTGGTGCGAGCCTCGTGGTTAACAGCCTGACGAAATATATCTGTGGACACGGCAACGCGTTGGGTGGGGCGATAACTGAGACCGGACAATACGACTGGTCCTCCTATGCACACATTGAAGAGATTTATAAGAAAGGCGATTCGTCGAAATGGGGAATGACCCAAATTCGGAAAAAAGGTCTTCGGGATTTCGGAGCGGCTCTCGGTGCCGAAGCCGCACACCACATCAGTATGGGTTCTGAAACCCTGGCTCTTCGACTGGAAAAGCAATGTGCTAGCGCTCAAACGTTGGCCGAGTTCTTGGATAACCACGGGAAGGTTTCGAAGGTGTACTACCCAGGTTTAAGCCATCATCCGCAGTTTGAGCGGAGTGCTCAGCTTTTTAGAAAACCCGGTGCTTTGTTTTCGTTCGAATTGAACCAAGAATCGGATCCGTTTGATTTCCTGAATCGGCTCAAAGTCGTCATTAAGTCCAGCAATCTGGGTGACAATCGGACACTTGCAATACCGGTATCGCAAACAATTTATTACGAGATGGGAGCTGCTCGACGGAAAGAGATGGGCATCGCGGAGTCGCTCATCCGAATTTCCGTTGGGATCGAAGAGGTTGAAGATTTGATTGAAGATTTTCGTACGGCTCTTGAAACTTGATGTTTGGGCGAGGGCGCGACGATAGGATGAAACGATGAGACTTGCGGGTAAGACGGCGGTCATCACGGGTGGTGCAGGGGGTATCGGGAGAGCCGCAGCACGACTCTTCGCCGAAGAAGGGGCGAGTGTCTTAATCGCCGACTTGAGTGAGGAATCGCTGGCGGCAGCCGTGGACGATATTGGTAGTAATCAAGTTAGTTACTGCGTCACCGACGTAACCAACGCTGACGAAAACGATGAAATGATCGCGGTTGCTGAGGCGCGCTATGGAGCGGTAAACATTCTGCTCGCCAATGCGGGTATAGAAGGTGCGGTAAAACCTACGCTCGAGTACGACGAGGAGACCTTTGACCATGTTATGGCCGTCAATGTGAAAGGCGTGTGGCTAGGGTTGAAGTCCGTTATTCCAGCCATGTTGAAATGTGGGGGCGGCAGTATCGTTATCACGTCGAGCGTTGCTGGCTTATCCGGTGGCCCGAACGTCGCTCCATATTCCACTAGTAAACATGCAGTGATCGGTCTGATGCGATCCGTGGCCAAGGAGTACGCGGCCATGAATATAAGAGTCAACACCGTCAATCCGTCGCCCGTCGAGACTCGTATGATGCGTAGCTTGGAGGAAGGTATCGCCCCAGGTGCGAGCGCTACAGTTCATGACCGCTTAGTCGAACGGATCCCCATGGGCAGGTATGCTGAACCGATCGATATCGCTCGGGTCATGCTGTTCCTCGCCAGTGACGACGCCAGTTGGATTACGGGCTCAGTTTACGCCGCCGATGGCGGCAATAGCGCATAAGGAAGTGTAAAAGGATATGGTACAGCTAGTGATGCAGACCGACCTGGATCTGCCTAACAAGAGAAGCGGCAAAGTTCGGGATTTATACGACGTCGTGTTACCCGATGGCGATCCCGGGTTGTTGATTGTTGCTACTGATCGGACGAGTGCTTTTGATGTGGTTATGGCCAACGGTCTACCGGGCAAAGGTATTGTTCTGACCCAAATATCGCGATTCTGGTTCGACTACTTTGCTGACAGGATGGACCATCACCTGGTCTCAACGGCGACAGAAGACGTAGGTGGCCTTAGCGATGAAGAACGAGAGCTTCTCAGCGGCCGAATCATGCTTTGCCGGGCAACGGAAGTGGTACCGATTGAATGCATTGCGAGGGGTTACATCACGGGCAGTGGCTGGAAGGACTACCAAACGACCGGTCGCGTATGTGGCATCGAACTGCCGCAGGGTTTGGTGAACAGTGACCGGTTGGACCAACCATTGTTTACACCGTCCACCAAAGCCGAAGCCGGTCTACACGACGAGAACATCAGTTTCGAACAAGGGGTCGCAATCGTTGGCATCGAAACCATGCAGTGGCTTGAAGAAACGACCCTTTCGCTTTACCGAACCGCTCGAGATTATGCATTCGAGCGGGGGATTATATTAGCCGACACAAAGTTTGAATTTGGCATCCCATCTGGTGCGACGACGCCGATACTCATTGATGAAATATTCACGCCGGACAGTTCTCGTTTTTGGCCGGCTGATTTGTGGGAACCGGGGTCCGAGCAACCGAGCTTTGATAAGCAATTCGTGCGTAATTACCTGGAACAACTGGTTGCAGCAGGGACATGGGACAAAACGCCTCCGGGACCGGCGTTACCAGAGCACGTGATTGACGACACCATGGCGAAGTATCTCGAAGCGTACTCTCGGCTCACAGGAGAAGATCTGATTCTCTGACCCATGCGGTGGGAAGCATATAAAAAGCAGTGTGAGCAACCGGATGTCCTTTCCCGATGGGTCATCGAACAAACGGCTGAGCTATTAGACGAGGACTTACGGGGACGAGTTCTCGCCGAACTTGCTGCTGAGCCACTGCCTCGTCCCTCGGGGCATTTAGGCGACAGTCGAGCCGACATGTTCCTGCTCAACGATTTAGGTGACGTCGCACTGGCCATTAGCGCCGCGGTCGTTCATGCGGTTCGTGGCGGTCGGCGCACGTCAGCAGTAACCAACCTTCGGATGAAGCGATTTGTTGCAGTATGGAATAACTACGCGGCCTACGTAGCACGACTGGCCGATGTTTAAGCGCATATTGGTGGCCAATCGAGGGGCAGTCGCACGGCGTATCATCCGTGCGTGTGACAGCCTCGGCTGCGAAAGCGTTGCCGTCTATTCAGACATTGATTCGGGATTGCCACACGTTAACGAAGCGTCAAGCGCCGAGCGCATACCTGGGTACCGGCCCGTTGATACGTACTTGAATGGAGAAGCGATCGTTGCGGCTGCGCAACGCGCTGAAGCGGAAGCCATCCATCCAGGATACGGCTTCCTTGCAGAAAATCCCGATTTTGCCCGAGCGGTTGAGGCGGCGGGCTTGAAATTTATCGGCCCGGCGGCGAGTTGGTTAGAGCGTATGGGAGAGAAGACGCAAGCTAGACAATGGATGCGAGAAAATGGCTTCCCGATGCATGCCGGGAGCGAACTCATTCTCGACCAGGCCATGTTATTGGAAGAGGCGGAGTCAATCGGTTACCCGGTGATGTTAAAACCTGCGGCGGGCGGAGGCGGGATCGGTATGACTGTTGCAGAGGATTCTGACGCGTTAATGGCAGCGTACGCGACCGCAACCAATATCTCAGAACGGACCTTTGGACAATCGACGATATTTCTCGAGAAGTTTCTGAGGGACTCACGACATGTCGAAATACAACTCATTGGCGATGGTGAATCAGTGATGACCCTATACGAACGCGACTGTTCGGTGCAGCGGCGACACCAGAAACTAATTGAAGAGTCTCCTGCGCCAAACATAGCGCGTGCCGACATTGACGAGCTATGCAGACGGGCTGTGGAGACTTTGGCGGGTTATGACAGCCTAGGTACGGTGGAAACGATGTATAGCCAGGGTCGCTTTGGTTTCTTGGAAATGAACACGCGATTACAAGTGGAACACGGGGTAACGGAAGAAGTCACGGGATTGGACCTTGTTGGACTGCAAGTACGCATTGCTTCCGGGGAGAAACTTTCGAGTCTTCTCCATGAGCGACCGGGGCTGGACGGATACGCGATTGAAGCGAGGTTATACGCCGAAGATCCGGTCAGTATGTTGCCTTGTCCCGGTCACCTGAGCGTTTTTAGGGTTCCAGAGATGGAAGGTGTCCGCATCGAAGCGTGTTATCGGGAGGGGAATACCGTGACGCCATACTACGACCCATTGCTAGCGAAGGTGATTGGTAGGGGGACGAGTCGAGAAACGGCCATCGGTCGTACATTAATTGCTCTGCGTGCGATGGAAGTCAGCGGCGTGAAAACCAATGCGCCACTCTTGTGTCGCATCTTGGAGAGTACTCGGTTCATCGAGGCGAACCTTGATACCGCCTTCGTTGGTGATCTGCTATAAACGCCTGTTTGGCGGAGATCAAGATGGCACGGTATCCAGTCGAAAGCGAGGTCACCGGGACCGTATGGAAGGTGGAGGTAGGGGTTGGTGATAGTGTCACAGAGGGGGATGTGCTTCTCATTCTCGAGTCAATGAAAATGGAAATCCCGGTGGAAAGCCCTCAAACGGGTACGGTGATAGAACTCTTGGTGTTTGGTTTATTTCCAAGTCAACTAGGCTACATATATGCTCTGCCGTAAGTGGTAACAGGAATAGATGTTATAACAGTGCTCCACTGCCAAAGAACAAGTTCAGCCGTATCGTCATTCGTC
>JAKUTI010000129.1 GCA_022448765.1 Pseudomonadales bacterium | reverse complement strand
GGATAGTCGACCGGGGTGGATCATCTTTACGAGTATCGGCGCAGACGGATACCCCCACGCGATACCACTTGGTTATTTTCGACTCGGCGACAACGTTATCGTCGGCGGGAGACCCGGAACACAGAAAGCCCTGAATGTTGAGAGAAATCCACAAGTCAGCTTAACGCTGGAGTCAGGGCGTCAGTGGCAAGAGCTGAAAGGCGTGTTGATCCAAGGTTCCGCCGTCGTTCACACCAACGCCGAAGAACTGTTGTATTTCGCAAGAGCAGGCGCTAAGCGGCGCGGTGTAAAAGACGAAGATCTGCCCAAATCTGCGCCCAAAGAAGCGATGTACATCGAGGTCAGTCCAGACAAAATCATTTCGTGGGATTACTCCCGAGAAGAATAAAGCGGCCCCAACGCTTTTTGCTTTTTCCTTCGAAACATCGTAATAAGGGCTCACTATGTGGGAGTGCCTCCCTCATGCAGATAATCAATCCACCTCTTGTTCTGATTGGCGCAATGACCCTTTCGGCGTGCGGTGGTGAATGATGTACCGATCTGCCCACACTGTCCTTCTTGCGCTCATGCTCTTGAGTGGGGCCGTGGTCCGGTCGGCCACGCTATCTGAAGTACAAAGCCAAGTTTTCGATGCCTCGTGCACCGGTTGTCACAGCGGCAGTTCTCCGTCACAGGGGCTAAATTTGAGTGAAGGCGCGGCGTACGGCAACACGGTGAATGTCCCGAGTACTGAGATACCTTCACTCAACCTCGTTGAACCGAACGACGCCGACAATAGCTACCTTATGCAGAAGCTCGAAGGCACGGCTCAAAGTGGCCAGCAGATGCCCTATGGCGGCCCTTATTTGAATAGTACGTTACGCCAGCTCGTTCGCGATTGGATTGATGCGGGCGCACAAAACATCACGACTGATACGGATGGGGACGGCCTTGAGGACGACTCTGATAATTGTGCTTCGGTGGCCAATGCAGAGCAGCTGGATACTGATTCAGACGGACTCGGCAATGCGTGCGACGACGACGATGATGGGGATGGTGTCGCCGATACCACGGATGCGTTTTCGTTGGATTCAGAGGAAACCACCGACACCGATGGCGACGGTACCGGCAATAACGAGGATACCGATGACGATGGCGATACCATCTTAGACACCGCCGATGTCTTCCCACTGATTAGTATTGGTGACGAGACCGACACCGATGCGGACGGTGCCCCGAATACTTGCGACGCGAGTTGTCTTGCTGCGGGTATGACGGCGGATACAGATGACGATGGGGATGGTATTGCCGATACCACGGATGCGTTCCCGTTGGACGCCTCAGAGCAATCGGATAGCGACGGTGATGGCACGGGCGACAATGCCGACGTCTTTCCTCTCGACGCCACCGAAACTCTCGATACCGATCATGACGGTTTGGGAAATAACGCCGATACAGATGACGATGGTGATGCGGTATCCGACGCTCAGGAAGCCCTTGATGGCACCGATCCCTTAGACCGCTACAACTGTAATGGATGTTTTGACTTTGATATTGATCTTGATGGGGAAACTGCGGCGTTAACCGATGGGCTGCTGGTGCTACGGCATCTCTTTGGCTTCTCTGGTGCTACGCTGACTGAAGGAGCCGTCACATCGTCGGCGACACGTTCGGACGCTGATACGATTGCCTCCTACCTGGACACGAACAAAGGTCACCTCGACATTGATGGTGATGGTTCCACGGAAGCCCTAACCGACGGACTCCTGTTACTGCGCTATCTCTTTGGCTTTGATGGAGCAACCCTAATTGAAGGTGCAGTTGGTACCGATGCCCCTCGTACTGCGGCGGATGAGATTAAGACCTATTTCGACGCGAGGATTGAAGCGTTCAGCGGCGATATTGACGGTGACGGTGTTAGCGACAGCCAAGACGCATTCCCGCTTGACGACAGCGAGGCGTTTGATACCGACGGTGATGGTTTAGGGAATAACGCGGATACCGACGATGACGGCGATGGCGTAGTCGATGCCGTCGACGCGTTCCCTTTGGACGCCACTGAGGTTGCGGATAGTGATGGCGATGGAATTGGCGACAATGCCGACCCGGACACCCCTACGTTCGATACAAATGTCGGTCATCCCGTCTTTGCTAGTCCACATACAAAACCTATTGTCATTAATGGATCGTACGTTTATGTAACCAACACGCCGTCTGACACGGTCGATGTCGTTGCCATTGCCAGTGAGCAGGTGGTCGCAAGAATCGACGTTGGTATTGACCCTGTCGGCCTGGCCGTAAGGCCCGACGGCAATGAGGTCTGGGTCGCCAATCACGTATCGGACTCGGTCAGCGTAATCGACACCGATCCCGATAGTGCGACGTTTCATCAAGTTATCGCCACGATTCAAGACATCGATGCCGCAACCTTATCCACGCGGTTCGACGAGCCCGTCGGAATCGCGTTCGCAAGTAATACGAAGGCGTACGTCACTCTTTCCCCCTCGAATCAGGTTGCCATAGTCAGTGGAGAGTCTTATTCAGTCACTGGCCACCTACCCATTCGCGCGCAAGATCCGCGCGCAATTACGGTACAAGGTAATCGACTGTTTGTTATCCCCTTCGAATCAAATAACCAAAGCCAACTATCAGGCTGCACCTCTGAGAAAATCGACGGCGACGTATGCACGTTTGACGCTGTTGAGCACGTGTTTTCAAACAACAATGTCCTCTCCGTCAACTACGATGCCGACATTATTAAGAATCCGTTGTTACCGGATCGGGATCTATACATCTTCAACACCGCGGACGACACGCTCCTCGAAGTCGTCAACACCGTGGGCACACTTTTATACGGCATCGCCGTTGACAGCGGTGGACGTGTTTTCGTCAGCCAAACCGACGCAAGAAATACGGCGAACGGTCGCGCTGGGACCGAAAAAGATGGGCTCGAAGAGATGGAAAACCGAGCTTTTTTGAATCAAGTCACGATGGTTGATTGTCAAGGCCTTAGCTGCAGCGAACCCGTCTTCTATGACCTCGAGCCCCTACCTCCGAGCCACCCCGAACCCGGCATGGGGCTAGCGACACCATTTGGCATCCAAGTGAGCGAGGACGATTCGACGCTTATCGTGACCGCGGCAGGCTCGGACAAGCTCTTTACGATGGACGCGAATACGGGCGAAGTGCTCGGTCGTACAACCGTCGGTTCGGTCCCTCGCGGCGTGGCGTTATTGGCAGATGGAGACGGCAAACCCACGCAAGGCTGGGTCTTAAATACCGTGGGTAACACGGTATCCGTGGTCGATCTCACCTCGCTCGGCAACCCCACACTCAAGACGACCATTACGATGAACGACCCCACCGACGCAGAGGTCAAGAAGGGTCGGATCGCATTCAATGATGCTAATGCTTCGAGCACCGGTACGTTCTCGTGTGAGAGTTGTCATCCCGACGGCGGAACTGACCAACTAATTTGGGTGTTGCAAACGCCTATCTGCGATGTGGATGGATGTACCCAGATCCCGCCCAGGCTAACCATGCCCATACGGGGTTTACGCGATACAACACCCTATCACTGGGATGGAATTCCTGGTGATCCGTTCGGTGGCAACAACACCCAAAGTATCAATAGTGATGTCGAGCCAAACTGTTCACTCAGCGAGCCCGAAACCTGTACCCGTTTCTTAGTCGATGGTTCGATGGCGACAACGATGTGTGACGTAACGAATTGTCCCGAAAACGATGAGGGTAAGCTCGGCCTATTGAGTGGCGAACGACGCGACGCCATGGCCAAATTTTTACTTAGCGTTCCTTTCCCGCCATCACAAACGCGCCCGATCACGAACCAAGTAACACAGCAAGCAAAAGATGGATTTTTCGAATTCAATTTTGTTAAGGATTGTGGCAACTGCCACAAAATGCCCTTCCTTGTCAGCACGAACACGGGGGGTACCGGAATGGACGCTCCTACGTGGCGCGGCGCTTACGACCGCTGGATGGTGACACCCCAAGCGCGTCTCAACATCATTGATTTGATGAACCTCGTCGGAATGGACGACAGCTTCCCAGAACGGGATATGTGGATCCTCGCCGGTGCGACGCCCCAGATATGGGAAATGGTCGTGCAAGGCAGCACCGGCTTCTCCGGCGCATTCGGCCGACAAGTCACGCTCAATGAAGCCTCCGCCAACCTTGCTGAAACAGCAACCATGCTCGATTACCTTGAACGAGCCGCGATGGAAGGAAGCATCGTGTTGCAAGCCGAGGGCGCTCAAACAAGCGGCGGCTCTAGCACACCTCTGGAATTGGGTTACGTCGACGGTCGCTACGTCGTTCGCGATAGCGCTAATCCCGAAGCGTTTTCTCGCGAAGAACTCGTCACAGAAGCCGCGAATGGCGCGATGGTGTTGACCCTCACTGGTCGTCTGGGCCCCTATGTAGACTTTTATAACTATCCCCAACCCGCACTTTGGAACGACACACCTATTCAAGAACAAACCGGATCCGTCGAGGTCGCCTTCTTAAGCGACGCGCGGACACTACGGATGAAGGGCCGCCACGTTCGATCAGGCGCCACGGTGTTTGTTGATGGACAACGAGTTGAGGGTCAAATCCGGTGTGAAACGGGCTCACTACCCAACTGCGACAACGAAATTGTTCTCATGGAAATCGACGAAATTCCGGAAGCGGGCGGCATGTACCTGGTCCAAGTGCAAAATCCCGGTGGGCTATTCAGTAACGATGCACTTGTCTATTCGGACTTAAGGCCTGTTCCTGCTCGGAGTGGAAACCTAATCGAAAGCGGCGGTACGTTTGACGAGTGGGACGAAAGTTGGGGAACCACTCTGCTAAACGGGTCCGTTAGGCACACCAACGGCATGGTCCAATTCGACGTCGACACGGTCTCGTCCAACCAACCGTGGCGCGTGCAGCTGTTCCACCGCATTTGGTTAGTCGCCGACCAGGAGTACACCTTTTGTTATCGCGCGCGCACCACAGGGGGCTCTCGGATGATGACCGCGTACCTCGATGCCGGAGCGGACGGCTATGCCAATATTTCGAACGGACAAAGGCAAGTGACGATCGATGCGAGCTTCAAACAGTTCTCTCACACCGTCACCATTGGGAACACCGATACATCCGCGCGAATCGCATTCGATATGGCGCAGAGTACAAGAAGCGTGCAGTTGGACGACATTGGGATCTACGAGGGTGACTCTTGTGGAACACCGTAGAGGCTTATAAACCGAGATCGTATGGGTTGGTTCTGCCTCCAACGCTCTAAAAGCGATCAAAGCGTAGTGCCCCCTGATGGCTTCAAGGAATGGCCGTGGTAGGAAATCGCTCCGATCCGCATGGTAGACACAACTGGCACTCTGCCGAATACGTCAACGACTGGATAAGAAAAGACGTTACGAGAGACGAGGATCGGCGACCGATGCTCACGCGTATGATCGAGCGAATTCCGCGACAACGGCATGACAAAATCCAGGTCTTGGATGTAGGCGCGGGGTACGGGGAACTGACCCGTTGCATTCTAGAAGTCTTTCCCGAGGCCCGTGTTATCTGTCAGGATTTTTCAGAACCCATGCATCTAAATGCGCGCGAGCGACTCGGCGATTTCATTGACCGCGTTGACTACGTCAAGAGCGACTTATCGCAGTCAAACTGGGTAGCGCCCTTTGAACAATCACAATCATTCGACGCGGTCGTTTCATCGATCGCTATTCATAATGTCCGCTTCTCGGAACGCATTCGAGGCATTTACCATGAAGTCGCACAATTACTAGCGCCGGGCGGATCTTTCCTTAATTGTGACCTCGTCTTCGACAATGTTGAGACGCATCTTGGTTGGCTTGAAGCTGATTTCGAAGATGTCACTGTATTCGAACAAGAAGGCAGAATGATAATGTTCGGCGGTTACAAAAAACCGCAATAGCACGGACCAAAAAAGTGGTGGATACGTGAGCGATTTCTTAGAAAAGCGACCACTCGGATACGGTGGTTTGTTGGCTAGTCGGCTCGGCATTGGATCGAGTTTCGGTTTGCCTCGACGCGTGGTCGAGCACGCATTCGAGCGTGGTGTGAATTACCTCTATTGGGGTTCCATCCGAAGGCCGGCGTTCGGGCAAGCTATTCGGCACTTGGCCAAACGACATCGCGATGAGCTCGTTCTGACCGTTCAATCGTATGCGCGATCGCCACGGTTAATGGTGCCGTCGGTGGAAATCGCGCTCCGGCGCTCAGGTCTCGACTATTTCGACTATCTGTTGCTCGGTGCACGTAACGAGGCCCCCACAGACGACTACCTCGAAGTATTCGAGCAACTACGTGATCGCGGTAAGGTACGTTTTCTTTCGTTGAGCACGCACAATCGACCGCTGCTTAAGGAATTCCTTACCGCCGACCAACAGGGCCAAAATGCTCCTGCCTACGACATGTTTATGTTGAGGTACAACGCCGCGCACCGAGGCGCTGAACAAGACGTTTTCCCGTTCGTACCGAATCAACCCCGGCCGGCAATACTCGCCTACACTGCAACACGCTGGGGACACCTACTCGATGCTCAAAAAATGCCCCCCGGAGAAGCCCCACTATCGGCGCGCGATTGTTATCGATTTGCACTTTCAAATCCGCACGTGGACTTAGTGCTTTGTGGACCGGCCAACGCCCAACAAATGGACGAGGCGATCTCAGCTCTCGAAACTGGTCCGCTTGACCAGGAAGAACGGCAGCGCGTGGAACACATCGGAGCTTACGTGTACAACCAATTCCAACCTTCTTTTCCTGACGCCGGCGACACAAAAAATAACGCCCACACCATACCCGATAGCAACTCAGCGGTCCGTTGACTCATGGGCTACTAGCAGTCGACTAGTTCGAATGAGAACCTTGACTTACTGAAAGCTCACCAACAGGTGTTTGGTCGTTGTTGGTGATGCCCATCATTTCTTTCAGTCGGTCCGAGAGTTTCGGATAGACGTCGTTGGGTACGTGAAGATTCGCTGTCGATTGTTCATGCAACGGCCTGATGAAATGTCGGTTGTAGTGGCAGCGCATGGCAAATCGAGTACCAGGAGCCGTACGGCGTCCGCCGCAATGCAGGATTCGTGTATCGGTAAGGATGCATGAGCCTGCAGGCGCACAAATAGCGACTAAGCCCGGTTCGCCGTTAACCAATTGCAGTAGGTCGGCGTCACTGCGAAATTTGGTTGCACCGTTTGCCCGCCTATGCGAGCCGGGCACAACATACGTAGCACCATTGGCAAGTTCAAAGTCCGAGT
>JAKUTI010000128.1 GCA_022448765.1 Pseudomonadales bacterium | reverse complement strand
AAAGAGCCACGAACGATCCCCGAAGCCAAACGACCGAGGACGCACCTTCTATTAGTGAAGATCGCGTGTCCGAAACCTACCCGCCACACGGCAACGTGGAAGAACAGGAAACAAGCGCTTCAGAGTCGGAAACCTCGGAGATGGCAATCACTTCAGACGACTCAGATAGTGCTCCAGCAGTTCAATTGACAGACCTTCAAGAAAGCGTCATTGACAACGACCCTCCCAAAGCAGAAGAAAACGCAGCAGCGAACATCGATGAAGACTCCAGCGCAGTGGACGAGCAAAGCCATCGTGCGTCGAACGATCCGAGGGAAATTAGGCGGCAACAATTGCGCGAGCAAGCGGATAGCGACTGACCACTAGAAACATCACGGACGTCCTAATTCGATGGGCTCCTGTTCCAACCTGACGCCATAGCGCCGTTGCACGTCATCGAGTATCCGTTCCGCTAACCCGAGCACGTCTGAAGCGGTTGCCCCGCCCGTGTTAATCAATACCAAAGGCTGACGGTACCAAACTGCAACTGCCCCATCTTGAAACCCTTTCCACCCGGCCTCGTCAATAAGGCGGGCTGCCGATACCTTCACCAACCCCCCCTCTTCGAATCCTTGTACATCGATCTTTCCGCGCAATTGCTCGAAGTCCTTCATTGAGAGCAACGGGTTCCTAAAAAAACTACCGACATTACCGATAAGTCTGGGATCAGGAAGTTTTCGACGTCTTACTCTGATTACTGCATTGGCCACGTGAGTCGGGTTCGGACGATCGTAGCCAAGCCGCCCCAGTTCCGCGTCGATATCCGGATAACTACTGTCTATCGCCTGACCGCCGGTAACTATATTCACGTGTGTGATGACATAACGCCCAGGAGCATCCGTCTTGAAAACACTATCGCGGTATCTGAACTCACATTCTCCAGCTGACAAAGTTCTAAGGGCCATTGTGAATCGATCAACGACTTCAACACTTTCAACCATTGGGCCTAACTCTCGTCCATACGCGCCAATATTCTGGTACGGTGCCGCCCCGACCGACCCGGGTATTAACGAAAGATTTTCGAGACCTCGGATACCGCGCCCCAGCAAGCACCTGACAAGATCATTCCAGCGTTCTCCCGCCCCGACCCGGACGCGATAGACATTCCCGTTGGCACGCGTTAGCGAGATGCCGCGTATTCGCACGCGAATCACACGCCCCCTGATGTGACGATGCAAGACGACATTCGAGCCCTCACCAAGAATCGTCGCCGATGGCGATTCCGCAAGCGACCCCATCAATTCTTCAACACTTGAAACCTCGATCAATTCTTCAGCAGTGCTCTTAAGGCCAAAGCTGTTGGCGCGGATGAGGCACGCGTTGGTTGTTCGCCTCATCGAACGATGTGCCTGTACGTCAAATTAATGCGTTCGCCTAGTCGTTGATCAGTCTTCGGAACACTGTGTTTGAACAAACGTTGGCTGTCGCCCCACATGACCAGCAGAGAGCCGTGCTGCAGCAAAAGTCCTTTGCTCTTGCCACCCGACCTGGGACGTACCCGAAATACGCGCGACGCACCCAGGCTCACTGACGCAATCACCGGACGTGATCCCATGTCCCGTTCATCGTCGCTATGCCAACCAACATAATCCGATCCAGACCGGTAGCGATTGGCCAGCAAGAAATTAAAAGGGTAGCAAAGTCGGCGTTTAACCAATCCACAAATCTCCGCCAAACATTCCGTCCAAGGTTCTCCCTCTCGTGTCGTTCCACTGTAGTGGTAGGCGCAGTCCTTATCGCCGTACCACGCCGTCAGTCTTGGCAAGCGATACTTTGTGCCGAACATTGTTACGGATTCACGATGCCAGTCGATATCGCGCAAGCAATAATCTAACCAGCTAGTCGCCGTGGCGGTCTTTACGAAATGTTCGACATACAAGAAATCCTGATTATCGAATCGAATCCCTTCACCTTGCACATCAACTGGGGGTTCATAGGCATCCACCGGCGATATACTACCTTTTGCGCAATTTAGTACCGAGGAATTCCCATGGACATAAGCGACAAGGTGGCAGTTATCACGGGTGGAGCCTCGGGTCTTGGGCGAGCAACGGCTGAGACGATACTCGGCGATGGAGGCAAAGTGGCTTTGCTCGATCTAAACGCCGAATTAGCAGCTCAAACCGCGGCTGAACTCGGCGGCAATGCCGAAGCCTTCACCGTCAACGTTTCCGACTCACAATCGGCAAAAGAAGCCGTTGAAGGCGTCCTAGAACGGTTTGGTGCAATCCACATCAACGTTAACTGCGCTGGAATCGGAGCGGCCGGGCGAACGCTAGGTCGAGAGGGTCCCTTATCGCTTGAAGCTTTCAACTTCGTCATCCAAGTGAATCTAGTGGGTACATTCAACACCCTTCGACTTTGTGCCCAAGCAATGGAAACCAACGAGCCACAAAACGAGGACGGCGAACGCGGCGTCATAATCAATACCGCGTCCGTTGCGGCGTACGACGGACAAATCGGCCAAGCCGGCTATAGTGCGAGCAAAGGAGGCGTCGTAGGAATGACTTTGCCAATCGCCCGCGATCTATCTCGATCCGGAATCCGTGTTTGCACGATAGCCCCGGGAATATTCGAAACGCCGATGATGCTGGGTGCCTCAGACAAAGTGCGTTTACCACTGATAGACATGGTTCAATTTCCCAAACGACTCGGGGATGCTCCGGAATTCGCGCTACTTGCGAAACAAATTGTCGAAAATCCCTACCTCAACGGAGAAACGATACGCCTAGATGCAGGCATCCGAATGCAGCCCAAGTGATGTAGCGAGCACCTTCATAACGGCAATAAAATCACGGAGCTTCGAGAAGTCTTGAGATCACGCGATCAGCGTCGGCTTGTGTGTCAACGCCAGCAGGGACCTCAAACGTCGCCTCATCTACCGCGATTGAATAACCATGCTCCAAGAATCGGAGTTGCTCCAAAGACTCAGCAGACTCCAGCCGACCGCGCGGCAAGGCGACAAACGCTTGCAATGCCGACAAACGGTACGCGTATATTCCGATATGCCGTTTCCAATCGGCGCCAATTTCACCCTGCTCTCCCTTATCGAAATCGCCTCGCAACCAGGGCACGGGGGCACGAGAAAAATACAAAGCTGAACCTGCGGTCGTCGACGTCAATTTCACGATATTTGGATCAAACACATCCGAACGTTCGTCGATCGTGGCATACAGAGTCGCCACGTCATGCCTCCCATCGGCCAAAAGATCGGCAACCTGATTGACAACCGTGGGTGGGATGAGAGGCTCATCGCCTTGGACGTTTACAATGAGCTCATCACTTTCCCAGTTGTTCCTTGAAGCGACTTCCATGACCCGATCAGATCCCGAGACATGATTGGCATCGGTCATAACGGTTCTTGCACCCGTTGCTTTCAAGGCGTGTTCAACACGTTCATCATCAATTGCCACGACGATGTCGTTGGCATCTGATCGCATAACCTGTTCCACAACCCTGACAATCATCGGCTTCCCCGCCAGATCGATCAGCGGTTTTCCGGGCAACCGAGTTGAACCATACCTAGCGGGAATCACCACTCTGAAGTCAGTCACGAGGCGTTTTCGACCGTTATTCCATGTTGCTCAAACAGGTTGACAACCCGATGCTCATCGTCTTCGCCCAACACGATTTCAATCTCGAGGTACCAGACTTCGTTGGCCAATGGATCCATCGCGCGGACTTTGACGGCATCTTTTTCTGTAATGACTACTGTCGCGTCCGTCGGGACGGCAAGATCGTCTAGGCTAAACGAATGATGATCAGGGAACGCTCGCACTATCGGACTCAGTCCCAGCTCGATCAGCGAGTGCGCAAACCTTGCCGGGTTTCCGACGCCTGCGATGGCGAACAAAGGGCCATGAATCCGCACTGCAAAATCCTCCGGTAACACTCGTTCGTGACTCTGCAAATTAACGAACGCGGTTGCCACAGCCTTCATGACCGACTCGCCTTCCACAAGACCCGTTGCCTTGCCATTTGCGACAACCCAATCCACTTGTGCTAACCGTGACGCAGGTTCACGCAATGGTCCCGCCGGCAGAAGCCGACCATTACCTATACCTCTATTTCCATCCACAACCGCAATTTCGATGTCTCGTTCTAGCGCGTAGTGCTGTAGTCCGTCATCCGATATCACGACGTCAACCTGATTTGTCGACAATAAGTCCTTGACGCCACGAACCCGATCCGGATCAACAACCACGGGACAACGGGTTCGGACAGCCAACATTGGGGCTTCATCCCCCGCATCCTCTGCATTTGAATCGTTATCAACCCGCAGTGGATATCTCGCTTTGCCCCCATACCCACGGCTCACGATGCCGACACGCTTTCCCCTCGCACTCAACCAATTCGATAACCAAATAACGAGGGGGGTCTTGCCAGTACCTCCGACATTGATATTACCAATGACCACGACGGGAACAGGCGCACGCCAAGAAGAACCGGAACCCATGACGTATCGACTCCGACGTTTGCGCACTATCCACCCAAATATCGACGCAAACGGTTGAAGCAACCGAGGCCAAGAACTGCGGTCGTACCATGCCCGAACCAGCACGCTGTCATCGAGTTCCTGCTCGTCTAGGTCGACTTCGATTTGTCTCGAACCCCGGGCAACCTTGCCTTTCTCCGCGTGACCTTCGTCAAACTGCGAGCGGTATAAAAGCCTGTACGGTCCGTCTTGCTCCACCAACACCGCGTGACTTCCTTGTTCAACAATCACGCCTTCTTCCACCACATATATGGCGTCGGCTTTTTCGACCGTCGACAACCGATGGGCAATAACAACGGTCGTTCGATTCTGCATAACCTCCCTTAACGCCGTTTGTATAAGCCGTTCTGACTCGGTGTCGAGATCTGAAGTTGCCTCGTCAAGAATCAAAAGGGGAGCGTCTTTTAGAAAGGCCCGTGCAATCGCTATCCGCTGACGCTGTCCGCCGGATAGTAGGACGCCGTTATCTCCTAGCTCGGTATCCAATCCGTTGGGCAAGGATCGGACGAAGTCGTCCGCGTTGGCACGACCAAGGGCTTCAAATATGGCAGCGTCCGTTGCATCGCTCAGCGATCCATATGCGACGTTTGCCCGAAGCGTATCGTTAAACAATACGACTTCCTGGCTGACCAGCGCGATTTGCTGACGAAGATTGCCTAATTCGTATTGCGTAACGGGAACATCATCGAGGCGAATCTCTCCGTCGGTCGGCTCGTAGAAACGCGCAATCAAACTGACCAACGTCGACTTCCCTCCACCCGACCGCCCCACCAAGGCAATAGTTTGACCCGGCTCTATCGTGATGTTGATAGACGAAAGCGAGTCGTGTTGATTCGCCGAATATCGAAACGAAACGTTTCGGAACTCGACTTTACCGCTCACGCGATCGTCCATGTGAGTGCCCTCGTTCCGTTCGATGTCTTGATCAATCTGTGAAAAAACGTCACTCGCCGCCGCAAGACCCCGCTGCAACCGCGCGTTGACGTCAGATAGACGCTTGATTGGGCTCGCAAGTAATCCAGCCAAGCCAATGTACGTGATCAGTTCGCCTCTCGTCATGGCGCCAACGATGTCCGGTTGGAATACCAGTCCAATCAAGCCACCAATCGAGATGGCCACAAACACCTGAATGACTTGTGCGCTCGACGCTTTGGTCGCAACCATTTTTAAGTTTTGTCGACGGTTTCGATCGCTAGCTAACGAAAATCGATCCTGTTCGTATTTCTCGCCGCCAAAGGCCCGCATCACGCGATACCCTGTAACAGCTTCTGACGCCACGTGCGTCACATCACCCATGGAACTCTGGATACGTTCGCTTATACCTCGAAAGCGCTTGGACGCGTATCGAACAACGCCGCCGACCAAAGGCGTCACCGAAAGAAAAATCGCGGTGAGCAGCCAATTCTGCCAAAACATAAACGCAAGCAAGACAAGTAACTTTCCACCATCTTGGAAAATGATCTTGAGCGCGTCGGTTGCCGTGTCCCTTAACTGAGCGGTCGTGAATGTCAATCGCGAGACGATCTGCCCTTGTGCACTTGCCTCGAAGAATTCACTAGGCACAACCAACAAGCGGTCGAACAGTTCGCAGCGAAGGACATGGACTACACGAAACGAAATACGCGAAAGCAGGAGTTCACCAGTAATCGATCCGAATGCGCGAACAAGGGCTGCTAGTACGATAAGCGTGGGGAAATACCAAATGTGGACGTCAGCATCCACATCAAAAGAGTCAACAACTTGTCCTAAAACTTGCGCAAAAAAAGCTTCAGCACCGGCACCGAGCAAGAAACCCACAACGGCGACAATAAAGAGAACCCGCTGGCCTTTCAGATAACTCAGTAGTCGGCGATAAAGAGCCCAGTCACCCGCATGCGGCGACTCCAACGCTCGTATTGCCGAATTCATGCGGACGGACACGTCCAGACGACATACCCAAACCAATCCGAAAACCGCAGTACCGCATCAATTTCGTGAAAAGCAACTGCCGGCGGATTTGTCCAGCGGTTCATGCCCTGCGTCGGTTGCCTTTTCAAGGCCTCTTATTTCTCCCCTTTCGAAAAGCGCTCTGCGTAACAAAAATTCGTTGCATCAACGTATCCCACCAACGAGCCACAATCGAACCGTTTACCTTTAAATCGATACGCCAGCACATTACCTTGTTTCGCCTGCCGGACGAGGG
The DNA here is from genome assembly GCA_022448765.1 of Pseudomonadales bacterium. Taxonomy (GTDB): domain Bacteria; phylum Pseudomonadota; class Gammaproteobacteria; order Pseudomonadales; family Azotimanducaceae; genus UBA11889. The sequence goes on along the minus strand of JAKUTI010000128.1, from coordinate 598 downwards.
CATCGGTGATTTGGATCTCACCTCTCGTATCGGCTGAGGTCTCTCGCAATGCCTCAAATATATCGGGCGTAAAGATGTACCGGCCAATGATCGCTAAATTGGATGGCGCGCTACCCTGTTTGGGTTTTTCAATCATATTGGATACACGGTACAAATCCTTTGACACCTCGTCCCCCGTGATCACGCCGTATTGATGAGTACTTTCAGCAGACACTTCTTCAATGGCAACTACACTCATCCGGTGCTCTGCATAAATCTCAAGCAACTGGGCTAATACACCCCCAGCCTCACCAAAACAAAGGTCATCAGCCAGTACCACAGCGAATGGCTCATTTCCCACTAACGGGCGACCGCACAGAATTGCATGTCCGAGTCCCCGCATGTGCACCTGACGGGTGTATGAAAACGTGCATTGGTCGATCAGATCTCGAATACCTAATAAGGCATTTTCCTTATCGGTCCCCTGCACCTGATCTTCCAACTCATAACTAACATCAAAATGGTCCTCAATCGCGCGCTTACCTCGACCCGTAACAAATCCAATATCACGTAGACCTGCTGATAAAGCTTCCTCAACTCCATATTGAATAAGCGGTTT
>JAKUTI010000127.1 GCA_022448765.1 Pseudomonadales bacterium | reverse complement strand
AGCCCAAGAAAGACTGGTCCCGGCCCTACGCCCAGCAACCCGAAATACTTGAGTACATGCGTCACTGCGTCACGAAATACGAGATCGCACCCTACATACGTCTTGACAAGGAAGTCGACAATGCTCGGTGGATTGACGGTAGCAATTCGTGGGAGCTTTCACTCGATGACGGCACAACGGTGGAGTCCGACATCCTTATCAGCGCTGTGGGCATGTTCACTCAACTCAAATACCCCGACATACCGGGTATCGATAGATTTCAAGGGACCATGTTCCATACAGGCGCATGGAAAGACGGACACGACCTGAGTGGAGAACGGGTTGCCGTAATCGGAAGCGCAGCAAGTGCAGTTCAGACGATTCCCGAGATCGTTGACGTCGTTGAGCAGCTCACGATCTACCAAAGACGACCTCAGTGGGTACTGCCAAAGGAAGACGACGCGTTTTCCCAAGAACAACTCGCCGAGTTTATCGAGAGCGATGCTGCGGTTCCCTCGCGCCGGGCCAAAATCCGTGAAGGCCTGGAAGGTTTTATTACGTTGTCCAACCGCGAGATTCTCACCAACGCTGAAGAGGCCGGGCGAAAGAATCTCGCCGTGGTAGAAGATCCGGACACCCGCGACAAACTGACGCCTTCGATGGCATTCGGTTGCCGAAGACCACTCGCGTCAAACCTTTACTACCCGGTATTCAACCGTCCCAACGTTCAACTGATTAACCGGGGAGTCGATCGAATGAGTCGCGACTCGGTGCATGCCGGAAACGAATCGACTGCAGTTGACACCGTCATTTTCGCGACAGGGTTTGAGACCACGCGTTACCTCTCCTGCGTCGACGTATACGGTCGAAGCGGCATCAGTATTCACGACGCCTGGCGCGGTGGCGCTCAAGCGTACCTGGGGATCACCACCGCGAATTTTCCGAATCTATTCATGCTCTACGGCCCAAACACGAACAACGGTTCGATCCTCGAGATGATCGAGCATCAAGTCGGCTACGTCTTGCGCCAAATACGATTCATGGATGATCACAGGTTGCAATGGATGGCCCTGAAGCCCTCCAAAATGACTCAATACAACGACGACCTCCAGCGCGACCTCAAGAACGTTGACGTCTGGTACGGGGACTGCGGCGGCTATTACCGCGGCCAAGGTGGGTTTATCGTGACCCAATGGCCACACACTATGGATGAGTACAAGTCACGGCTCCACTCAGACACAGATAGTTTTGATGTGGGCTAGGATGTTATTTCGTTATCTACCACTTGTTAGCTAGCTTGAAGGAGCCTCCTCCATGCCCTACCAACACCCCGAGTATTTGATTTCGACGGCTGAACTTGAAGCTCGACTCAAAGACCCAAAGCTTCGCATTTACGACGCAACCGTCTACTTAAAACCATCGGATGACGGTCCATACCAGGCCGAGAGCGGCGAGCAAACATTTCAGGCAGGACACATACCAGGCGCGATGTTTCTTGATCTGGTTGTTGCCGCATCCGACACAACCACGGGCCTCGGATTTAGCCTGCCAAAGCCGGCTCAACTGGAGTCTCTGTTGCGTAGCCTCGGTATCGACAACGAAAGCGAGGTCGTGATTTACAGCACCGACAACATGATGTGGGCGACCAGAGCGTGGTGGCTCCTACACTATTGCGGGCATCCCAACGTACGTATCCTGAATGGAGGTTTCAGCGCTTGGGTCAAAAGCGATTTTAACGTGTCGAATCAAGCGATCGACTACCCCAACGGATCATTCACCGTTGACGTAAAAGTCGATCGATTTGCCGACAAAGCCAGCGTCTTCAACGCCATCGGTGATGGCGCCGTTTGCACCGTCAACGCGCTCGCACCGGCAATTCATTCTGGAGAATCTGCAATCTCCTACGGGCGTCCGGGACACATCGCTGGAAGTATCAACGTCTTTTACGACGATCTACTCGACGACGGTTATTTCCGTCAAAGTGAAGAACTCAAAGAAGTCTTGGCCGACAATGGACTTCTCAAATCGTCCAAAGTGATCGCGTATTGCGGCGGCGGGATCGCGGCAACCATTAACGCGTTCGCTTGTCTGCTCGTCGGCCAAGAACAGGTAGCCGTTTACGACGGTTCCATGTCGGAATGGGCAGGGGATGAATCAATGCCAATGGAAACGGGCAGCTAACCTCACCCGGGGAAACAGGACCCTCAAAAACCGGAAAATGTTATTTAGCGACGACTGACGTATGCTCCCTCGGGCAGACCAATGGAGAAGCACATGTCAGAGAACGCAGAGATAATCGATGACCCCAAGGGTTACGTCTCGACTCGTGGCCCCTTTGAAATCTTTGAGAATCCGCCTATCAACGCGCCTTACCCATCGGAGGCTGTCAACGTGGACCGGGCCGCAGATGGTTTTGAATACGGTGCTCTGGCCGAAGAATTTGGTGAGGAACCCGTCAGGAAGAAGATTGGCGAGATGATTAAGGCGGCAACCCCCGGCGCCAGTACAACCCCGCTCTTCGCCCAACAAACCGAAGGAGGCATGAACCTAGTTCACGTCTGGTTCGGGCCCAACTTCCCTTTGTTTCGTCATAGCCACCCCAAGTATGGAGACTGCCTGTACTACGTCGTCGCCGGCGAAGTGATCCTCGGCAGGCGCCGTTTGGGACCTGGTTCAGGTTTCTTCGTTCCTAACGGAATGCCATACAAGTACACGGCGGGACCCGCAGGGGTCGAGCTGCTTGAGTTTCGAGCGGGAGGCGGTGAAGACGAAGCGCCCGGCATGAAACTCGACGAGCACTCGCTCGATTCGATTCAACACATCATTGATCGAGCCAACGAACACGTCGATGAATGGCAGGTACCAGAAAGGATTGGCGATACGGCATTGCGTCAAGCGGAATACGAAAACGGCGCAGGCTAGTGTCCGGACGAGCCACCAGGTGTGCCCTATGGCTCGCCTGCGTGGTGGTCGTCTCGACTCATGCGAACGACAGCACGCCGGTCGCGGACGCGAGAAAAAGTGTCGATCAGTGGCTCTCGTTAATTGACGAGGGTCACTTTAGCCACAGCTTAGACAAAGCCTCGCCCATGCTGCGGGACGCCATTTCAGATGAAAATTGGAATCGAGCAATCCGAATGTCGCGTTCACCCCTAGGCGACATACGCGCGCGCAAGTTAATGGGTGCGAAGTTTGTTGAAAACCTCCCAGGAGCTCCCGAGGGAGAGTACGTGGTTTTTGGGTTTACCTCTGTCTTCGATACGAAAGACGGCATGATCGAAACAGTCACGGCAAAAAAGGATGACGACGGGATTTGGCGGGTGGCGGGTTATTACATCCGCTAATCCGCGGACCGTTCCGAATAGTTGAGTGCGCCGACCCTTTTCGCCTGGCATATCACCCTCTCGGGGTCAGTCATAATAGGGGATTCCGGGTGTTACCCCCCTATGCCAACGTCCCAATTGGATGACCCGCCCGAGACCCTCTGATACGTTACTCCGCATCGCGAAGCTGCGCGAACAAGCGCGTGGAAGCGAAGGATGAAACAAACAGGGAATTTGATGGTCAGATCCGACCCGTACGCGTTGCCTCTGGACACGAGCAACGACTCACTCGGCCTCATCGGCGGCAAGGGAAAATCACTTGCCCGGATGACAAATGCCGGCTTTTCAGTTCCGACGGGGTTTCATCTGACAACCGAAGCGTATAAGTGCTTCGTCGATAGGAACGAACTGCAATCGAAAATTCTCACGTTAGCTCAACCCGAAATTAGGGGCCTAGCCCTCTCTTTCGAACAAGCCTCCAACAATATCCGTAACCTATTCGATCAAGCCGAAATGCCGGACGATGTCGTCGCGGCGATCACGACCACCTATACCGCGCTCGATGGCGAGGATCCGGCCGTCGCGATCCGATCATCGGCAAATGCTGAAGATTTGCCGGAACTGTCGTTTGCTGGCCAGCAAGAGACCTACTTAAATGTCTCGGGCAAAGACGCGCTGGTTGAGGCAGTTCGCAACTGCTGGGCATCGTTATGGACAGCGCAAGCCCTCAGCTACCGACACCAAAACGGCATCAAACAAGACTCCGTTGCAATGGCCGTGGTCGTCCAGGTGATGGTGCCATCGGACGTATCGGGTATTTTGTTTACGGCCAATCCCGCAACGGGTGAACGATCAGAGATGATCGTGAACGCTAGTTTTGGTCTTGGTGAAGCGGTCGTTAGCGGTCAAGTCACGCCGGACACCTATATCGTCGATCGCGAAACCAATGCCCTTAAAGAAACCACCATCGGTCCAAAGACCCAGAAAATTGTTGCCGACGGCGCTCAAGGTACGCGCTTCGAAGTCATTACGGACAATGAGCGCTCCCAATCGTCATTATCCGAGACCATGATTCAGGAACTCGCCGTAGCCGCCGACGCTATCGAGTCCCTCTACGAAGGCCTGCCTCAGGACATCGAATGGGCGTTCGCCAATGGCAACCTCAAGTTATTGCAATCTCGCCCCATCACGAATCTTCCTGTCCAACCCATCGAGGTGGATTGGTCTCCGACGCCTCCCGCCAAGTACGTCAGTCGTCGCCAAATTGTGGAAAACATGCCCGGTCCTATCTGTCCTCTGTTCGAAGAGCTTTACCTCACGGAGGGGCTCGAATCCACGCGTAAAGGAAAGAGCCTCATGGTCGGCGGAGGCCCCATGTTTGTGACGGTGAACGGCTACGCGTACATGCGGTTCGATTTCCCACAACTCCACGAGTCCGGCACAGCCCTGGAAAAACCCAAGCCCCCTAGCGAAGAAGAAATCGAGGCCGCAGAACAAAAGGCGATGGAAGCGATACGAAAGCGCCTCGAGCAAGAAGAAAACGTCGCGAAGTTGGAGAAAAACGACCTAGCCTTATTCGTCTCCGAATTGCCCGAAGCAGATCGGACAGCGTTCGAGACCTGGGCGGCAGATCAGCCGGTGGATGATCTCGCCCATCGTGTGACCATGCCTGAGAGCGACAATCCAACCTACGTGGCATTCCACAAAACGGCGGTTAACGACCGGCAGCTGGACGAATGGCACAGAGTAACCCGGCCCCGATTGGTCGGTATCGGCGAAAAATGGAGCAAGCTGGATCCGGCAACCGCGACCGACGAAAAGCTCTTAGAGGGCATCCGCGAGATGGGCATCGAAGAGGGATACTACTGGTCGAGCAATTCAAGTCATACCTTTGGCGTCGCTAAATCGACCGACGACCATCTGCAGTGTTTCCTCCGCGAGACACTTCCCGATCACCACTTTATTAGTGGCCAATTTCTTTCGGGCATCGAATCAAAATCGATGCAAGCGAATGCGGACCTCTTCGAAATAGCGAAGTCGGTGCGCAGTAACGAAGAACTTGCCAAGCTCGTCATCGTCACCCCAAGTAGATTGCTGATGGAAGCACTGTGTGGACGCAACGATACTCTCCAAGTATTAGATGCGATTGAAAGCTATCTAGCCGCATACGGCCACCAAGGCTATAGCATGGATTTCATCGAGCCAACGCAAGTGGAAGATCCATCCGCACTTTTTGCTAGCTTAAAGGCGATGGTCCAGGACAAGGATTATGATCCTAAAAACCAGGACGTGCGTGCATCAGCAGTCCGAACAAAAAAATACGATGAAATCTCGTCACTACTGGAAGGCCTTGCGTACTGGCAATTTCGTTACCGCCTGTGGTTCGCCCGCAAATACAACTACATCCGGGAAGAAGTTGCTTTTCTGTTTGGTTACACCTGGTCCGTGTTGCGGCCCATGGCCCACGAACTCGGTCGCCGTTTGGCCGAGGTGGGAACTCTATATCGATTCGACGACGTCTATTTTCTCGTTACCGAAGAATTGAATCGTGGGATTGACGCACGGCATCGCGGTGAGGGATTGCCTCAACTAGCAAGCCTGGCCGCAGAACGCAGACACCTTCGAGAAGCTCGCAAACGACATCACCCACCCGGTACGCTCCCGGCCGAAGCGAGCCAAATCAAAGGTATCGCTTTCAAAGAGACACAAATCAAGAATGACGATTCAAGCGACACGATGCGCGGGTTTCCAGTGAGTTCTGGGGAGGTCACGGCAAAGGCCAGCATCGTCACCGGCGCAGACGAGTTCGACAAGATGGTGCCGGGTTCTATCTTGGTTAGTCCTCTAACGACCCCTGCGTGGACACAATTGTTCGCACACGCGGTGGGTCTTGTCACCGACATGGGAAGTATCCTCGCCCACGGTTCCATCGTTGCCCGCGAGTATGGAATTCCTGCTGTGCTGGGAGTCGGCAACGGCACCAAAAGAATTCAACACGGACAAACGATCACCATCGATGGCGACGCCGGAACCGTTGTGATTCACGACGAAGACGAATGATCTGAGCGTCATTCGAACGACCGACCGGGAGAACCCCTGGTTCGCAAAGCATGGGGAGATCTGCGTCGTATCTGAAAACATGGTCTCTATTGAAGACTGCGCCTTTTCTTGACTACAGGTTTCACATTTTTCTGATAAAAGCAGTTGACCGCTCGCCGCGGTTGCCCTGACTTGTTCTGACCGGACCAGTGGATCGTTTTTGAATTGTGTACGGACACATCGCCCGGATCCAGGATGGCAGCAACCGCACTCGGGTCAGTAGAGAACTCGTGGAATTTGGCTGAATTCGACAGCCGACCATCATCCCTATTCCACAAATGTGATCCCTTAAGAAAGTGAACGCACCCGTTGTCTGGACTCGCAGAGTCCAACGCAAACCATATCGTTAAGCCATTATTTCCGTCACGGTGGGGGGGTATTTCGTCTTTCGCCCTTTCTTTGCAGAAGTACCCGACCGTCGCCGGTGTTGGCGCTTCGTCCAACAACACTGTTAGAAGTGCAACGTGCGATCCGTCGTCGATCAATTCCTTGAAATAGTTGTCGACTCGTTCCAGCCCTTTCGCAACATTACCGTGAAGTTGCGGTAAGCCGTGTTTTTTGTCGGCGGAATCTTTCGAACCCAGACGCAGCACAGCGGATTGCGCACGCTCTTGCAGCTCAGTTAGCGTGGCGGGTGAGACAAAACCGCGAATGATGACGAACCCGTCTCGATCGAAGTTCGACTTCCACTGGTTAATCTCGCTGGACCTCATCGACATCTCCAAAAGACCTCGACCTTCAACCGCGCCGTAAACAATTGGACAAGTGAGCCAGGCTCTTTGTGTCTAGATACAGGGATCCAGCACTATATCAAATCACCCCTACCCACCCGATACGACGGATCCGAAAATCGTCCAATCGAGCCATTGGTTTATCGCGTCCTATTTGTGATCAGGGTATTGATGTGTTGCCATACCAATTGCAGGGAAAAGAGGTGTAC
>JAKUTI010000126.1 GCA_022448765.1 Pseudomonadales bacterium | reverse complement strand
GAGCTCGGTACGACCCGTGAATGGCTCCGTTCCAAGGCCAATTCTATTGAAGGCGGTTCGAGCGAGGTTCAGCTCAACATTATCGCCAAACGAATACTGGGTCTGCCCGACTAAAAAGGAGAAACCGGGAACCCGGGAACCCGGGAAGAGAATGTCAGAACAAGGAATGTCAGAATCAGAGAAACTCATCGCGGACGTGGCCGCGGGTGCTCTGGCACCCGGAGAGGTGTCCGACTCACTGCGGCCGCGCATCGAGGAGCTCGATCTGTGGCGCAACGTTGAGGAGCTGCGGGAGCAGGGAGCCACCGTAGTCACCGACGCCGTCCCACTCGACTTGCTCGACGAGCTCCGAGCCGTGATTCACAGGACGATCGAAAGCGAGGGGCTAAAAGCGGGCCGCAGCGGAGTTCCCACGTGCGGCATGCTGCTCGGGAACTCGGTGGTCGATCGAGTGGTCACGTTGCCCAAGCTCCTGGCCATGTGGGAATTCAGCGCCGGGCAGGGCATGCGCGCCGGAACAATTTCTGGGACGGTCCTGAAGCGATCTGAGGGAGAATTCATCGGGGTTCCGCTCCACGCCGATCATGCCTGGCTTCCGCAACCGTTTCCCGAGCACAACTGCGTCGCGACTATCTGTCTCCCCTGCGAGGGAATGACCGAAGAGGAAGGGGCGACCCGTACCGTTCCAGGCAGCCACCGGCACCGGCGCTTGCCGTCTCCGGCGGAAGCTTCGGAGGCGAAGAGCATTCCGCTCGAGGTAGCGAAAGGGGGCTTTGTCATGTGGACCGGCTCGACCTGGCACGAGACGGGTGTGCGGACCGTGCCAGGCGTCCGCACCGTGTTGCATGCGAGTTGTCATCGCCTCTACACACAGCCCGTCCATGACTATACACATCTGTTGCGCGACGAGGCGTATCTGGCCGCTGCGCCCGAGGCGATTCGTGGCCTGCTCGGTGCCGACCTGTTCTTTGGAACCGAAAGCACCCCCGACCCCGAAAAGGTGGCGAAGACGCTGCTCATGGCGCAGCAGTGAGTCGGGCCGAGCGAAGGAACTAGAAATATCCGGATCTGAAGGGGGTGTGCTTCGAGAAAGCCCATCCGAAGGTCGTGTTCGCCAGCCTGGAAAGGCCTCGGCCGATCCGCGGACTGAACCTCATTCAAGCTAACCAAGGATAGACACTCACATGAGCACCACCCCAGAGAACCCGGCCTCGATCCCTTCCGAATTCGATCCCGATGCCATGCGCGAGCGCTATCGCATCGAGCGCGACAAGCGCCTGCGCCCCGACGGTATCGAGCAGTACATCGAGGTGACCGGACAGTTCGCCAAGTACCTCGATGATCCATACGTGGAGCGGATTGATCGCGACCCCATCGAGGCGGAGCACGAAGTCGTGCTCATCGGCGGCGGTTTCGGTGGTCTTCAGGCCGGTGCGCGGCTGCGCGAGGCCGGAACGTTCGAGGGTCTCGAGTTCGGCCCCTGATTGGCTATTCGCACGTTGGATCGAGTCGAGGTTGGTTCCCTCGTACTATGCCTATTGGATGGTGGGAAGAACGTCGCGGAGGAATAGCTCGTCTGAGGTATCGAAATGAAGCATTTCGATACCAATTTCTTGAAACGCTTCGATTCGAGTCATGATCGTTTCCGGGCTTCCAATTAAACGCGACGCGTAACCTTCGTTTGAATCAAGCAAGGAGAGCTCTTCCTCGCTCGACCACATGCCTTGAGCTCCGCTGGTGGCGCGCCGCCGGCTTTTCGCGAAATCGGGGTCGATTGCATCGATCCGCTTCTGTATGACATTCCAAGCTTCTTCGTCGGAATCGCGGCATAAGGGCGCTGCGTAGAGTGCGAAGCGAACGGTTCGGCCAGTCGATTTCGTGGCTCGACGTACTTTTTGGATGACACTTTCGATACGGTCTAACGATCCTCCATTAAGAAACATCCAATCCGATTTGGCAGCCGCCATTTGGATTGATGCGTCTGACTGGCCGCCTTGAAATATCTGGATGGGTGTTGTGGGTGGCGGTTCCAGTTGCAATTCGTTGCAGTCATAAAATTCGCCGTGATAGTTGAATGGAGACTCCGCCCAAGCGCCCCGTAACACGTCGATAAACTCACTTGAGCGCTGGTAACGTTGATCATGCTCGAGCGCGTCGATACCGTACATGTCGAATTCTCGTAGGTTCCAGCCGCTGGTGACGTTGATTGCCCAGCGACCGCCCGATAACCATTCCATGGTAGCGCCCCATTTAGCGATGGCGGTTGCTTCGAAGAAACCAGGGTGAATGGCGGTTACTAGATTGATTCGATTGGTTTGACCAGCCAGGAAAGCGGTCATGGCAAGACAGTCGAGGGATGAGCTTTCCATTTCTTCACCGCTGCCCCACCAACGTTGAGCGATGAGGAGGTGCGAGAGACCGAGCTCTTCGATTTTTTGAACGCGAGGCAATACGTACTGCGTCAACGCGGCGTGTCCTGGAAAAGTCGCCCCCGATTTTTCTGCGCCCGTTATTTGCTGTCCCCCAAAGACCGTGGGAGCCCACGTGCAGGTATACATTTTTTTTGGCATAAACGAGAGCCTTCCCATCTGAACCCGTTGGATTCAGTGGTCTTTCTGACGATGGTGTAATCTAGCATGTTGTTACGCCTTCGCTAATGATGCGCCATTTGATGCAACGACACTGGCAAACGCCGATCGGTTTTCTTGTTATCGCGAGCATTGCGATGCCGTTGGGTTTCTCTGCATGGAGCGCATTGCTCAATAACTTTGCGATAGAAAAAGCTGCATTTACCGGTGTAGAGATCGGAATACTGCAGAGCCTTCGAGAAATCCCGGGGTTCCTCGCCTTTACAACCGTTTTCGTGTTGTTGCTACTTAAGGAGCAAACCTTCGCTGTGATAGCGCTTGCGATATTCGGGCTCGGTATCGCGTTAACCGGGTTTTTTCCTTCTGAGTACGGCTTGTATTTTGCGGCGGTACTCATGTCGGTTGGCTTCCATTACATGGAGACGATTAAGCAATCGTTGTCCTTGCAGTGGTTGTCGACCGAAGAAGCGCCGCGAATTCTCGGTCGACTGATATCCATCGGATCGTTGACGTCTTTGCTCGCGTACGGTGTTTTGTGGATCTTATTGGATATCGCATCACTTGCTTATGTCTGGATTTATCTTCTCGCGGGAGCGCTAGCGATGGTGTTGGCCGTCGTCCTATGGCGCGGCTTTCCTGACTTCGAATCAAAGACCGTCCAGCGCAAAACTCTCGTGCTCCGACGACGTTATTGGCTGTATTACGGATTGACTTTTTTTTCGGGAGCTCGGCGACAAATATTTGTTGTGTTCGCGGGGTTCCTGATGGTCGAAAAGTTCGGCTACAGCGCAAGCAATATCGCGGCGCTGTTTTTGGTGAATCACTTGTTTAATTGGTTGTTTGCCGAGCGTATTGGCGCTCTGATCGGACGTATCGGTGAAAAGTATGCATTAACGTTCGAGTACACGGGACTGATTCTCGTCTTTACGGCGTACGCGTTTGTGGACAATGGCTACGTGGCGGCAGGGCTCTATGTTGTCGACCATATGTTTTTTGCGCTCGCGATCGCGATCAAAACGTACTTTCAAAAGATAGCCGATCCGGCCGATATTGCGTCCACGGCGGGTGTTTCTTTCACGATTAATCACATCGCAGCCGTGATCATCCCGGCGATCTTCGGGGTTATTTGGATCACATCGCCAAGTCTGGTGTTTTTGATTGGCGCGGCTATCGCTGCTTGCTCGCTAATTCTTTCTCAGAATGTTCCGTCAGTTCCTACTCGAGGCAACGAAGTCGTTTTAGGCCGTGTCGCCTAGCGGTTGCGTCGATGGGCCTAATTTACCATCGCGATAATTGTTGAGGATTGCAATAAATGGACGCGTTACCGTTATCAGGTTACAAGGTTCTTGATTTAACTATCGCTCGAGCTGGACCCACGGCGGTACGGCTACTCGCCGACTGGGGCGCTGACGTCGTCAAGATCGAACCGCCAGCGACTGCTGGATCGATCACCGGAACCCGACGGGGTCCAGATGAACAAAACTTACATCGCAACAAGCGTGGCTTATGTATTGATTTAAAGAAGAAGACCGGCCACGCCTTATTTATGGATCTAGCGAAACAAGCCGACATCATCGTCGAAAACTTCCGTGCAGACGTGAAACACCGATTACGAATCGATTACGAGTCAGTCCGGGCCGTCAACAAGGGCGTCATATACGCGAGTATCTCCGGTTTTGGTCAGGAAGGACCGTACAGTGAACGTCCTGGCGTCGACCAGATTGTTCAGGGAATGAGTGGTCTCATGTCGATCACGGGCGAACCGGGTCGCGGGCCCATGCGTGTGGGGATCGCGATTAGTGACACCGCTGCGGGTATGTTTCTTGGCCAGGGTATTCTCCTCGCTTTGTTGGAACGTGAGCGGACAGGAAAAGGTCAGTGGGTTCACACCTCCTTGCTTGAGTCGATGTTGTCGAAGCTTGACTTCCAGGGCGCCAGGTACACGATGCTTGGTGATATTCCGGCTCAGCAAGGCAATGATCATCCGACGGCTTTCCCTATGGGGACCTTTGCGTGTGCCGATGGATTCGTGAACATCGCAGCGCCAACTGAGCGTATGTGGTCGAGCTTTCTCGATGCGATTGAGGATGATGACTTGCGTCATCGAGAGGAGTACGGATCACCTCGCGAGCGTATGCACAACAAGCAGCAACTTAAAATGGACATGGAGTCTGCCATCGCATCGATGAGTACGCTTGAGCTTGTCGAAAAACTCAACGACGCGGGCGTACCTTGTGGCCCGATTAACGATATTGGGGAAGGTTTTGACAATCCGCAGGCCGAGTTTTTGCGCATGCAATTGCCTGCTCCGCACCCCGATCTAGGCGAGGTCCATTTGATCCGGTCGCCCATTAATTTGTCGCGTCACCGCCATCCCGAGGCATTTGATCGTGCCGCGCCAGACCCGGGTGAGCATAGCCGTGATGTGCTGGCAAGTTTCGAGATCGATGGGGCGCGAATCGAGTCTCTTGTGGAAGAAGGCACGATTGCGTAGCTAGCGAATGGTCACCGGCTCGGGATCTAAATCGAGAGCCGGCGGCATCGAAGGGCGGATCCAGCTTAAGCGATTAACGCGGCGATCACTTCGTCAACGCATTCATCGGCTTTCGATTTCATTTCGTCATCGTTGGCGTCTTGAATGGGGTGGGGCACGAAGACGCGGCGCGCATCGCGCATACCCAATGCCGTAGCCTGGGTTTCTGCTGCATCCTCAAACTCGCTCGATGCGACACTCACCGAGGGGATCCCTTGGATTTCAAACCATACCGTGTCATGCAAACTGCACGTGGTACAGGAACCTCAGTCAGCTAACGCTTCAACCACAAAATCGTTATTGGCTTTGATTTCTTGGCGTAACGATCCCGGTGCCGGTTTCGTGAACGTGGGTTTGGTGTATCGGTTGATTTTTATCGCGGGCAGCTTTTCGCGCAGCTTGGCCTCTAGCTGATCAAGTAATACATTGCCTCGAGGTTTGGCGATATCCAACAACGCGAGGGTCCCAGTAATCTCCACGGGTCGGTTTGTGACCGATCTTTCAATCGGTACTCGTTCATCGGTCGGATCTAAGATGGTCGTCATGTTTGGCCTCGTGCGTATGCGACGTTGGTTTTAGTCAGGATGAATCACGGTTATACATCAATCTTACGGGATACTGGAATGGATCCCATGCGACCGCTCGCCCACCCATGGAAAGCGGCTGAAAATTTTCCGGCATCGGAACCTGCCACCACAATATGGATATTGTCTTCCGACGCAAATTTTGGGGAAGGTCGGTTGAGCATTTCATCGCTCATGTTGGCTGCTCTTGCGGGGTCAATCCCAGCGCCTGAGATGTCATCGGCTATCAAGCTTTTTAAGGGAACGGTGGTGACTTCTTGGATGCGTCTGCGTATATCGGCTTTGGTGTAACCGTCGCGTTGTAGCGTATCGACGTGCTCGGGACAAACGACCAAGATCCCGTCACCGTTATTATGTGCTCGGACATGGTGGGCGGATTCCATTGACAAGCCAAAGCTGCCGGCGAGTTGTGGTGCCGACCTGGAGTTTTGATCGACGATCAATGTGGGTCCACTGGACATCGCAAAGACCGTGACGACCGACTCGTCTTTGTCGTAACCGCGTTCGACGTGTAACGGCTCCCACGAACTACGCTCTTCCCATTCGCCGAAGCACATCGTGAATTTCATCGGACTTCCGAGCGTTGAGCGTTCCGTACCGCCTGGCTCCGCACCTCCAATATTCCTTACAGCCAGACGCACGGCACGACCGATGGTGGCATTTGCCCTCGACCCTTGCCCTAACGCGGACATGCGGACGTTTAGACCAATACGCTCGCGAATGGGACCGTTGATTATCATGACGGGTGATGCACCCATGGTCGTTGCAAATACGCCATGGCAATTAAATTCGTCGGTGCATATCGCCTCGATTGCTGCGATCACGACGGGCAAATACTCCGGCCGGCACCCCGCGAGAACCGCGTTGACGGCAATTTTTTCAACGGTTGCTGGGGCCATGTTGGGTGGCATCGTCGCTACCAATTCTTGGGCATCCCGCGATGTTCCTTCGAGCATGCGTATTACCCGTTCTGGCGTGGGTGGAACGACCGGCAGACCATCGGAGAAACCTTGGTCGAACATGAATTCATGGACGTCGTCGCTGGGCGCAATTTCAATTTTCCGTGCCCGAAGAGGACTATTTTCCGCTTCGGCTCGCAATCGCTCCCCGATGACGGGGTCTTGCGTTAGTGAGCCGCAGCCCGGACGCCATTCTGGGTACTCGTCCCATTGAATGTTGGTATCGGGAAGATGGTTGTTGAAAAAGGTAGACCACTCGTTCCGATCGAAGCCGATTAATCGATCGAGTTCTTTTCCGTCAGCATCGGCAAGCACAACGAGGGGGACCGTCTCGACATCGTACGCGAAGGACACTTTGAGCGTGGAGTCGTTAAGGATGGGCATCTTTAAGCCATGCCGTTCGATCAACGTCTCGTTGCCTTCCGCGGTTTGCCCTGCGGTCAGTACGACCGCCTCCGCGGACGAATTGGCGGCTTCCAGCAAAGGCATTACAAGGTTGCAGGTCGGGCAGTCTTCTTTAACGAAACAAATGACGGTCCGATCGGCTTTGGGGAACGCATGCTGAGCGCCGCTCATGTCGTCTAGCGCAAACGCGGGAAGAATGCCCTTGGCCACGTTAATGAATCTCGGCGGCCTGTCCTTGGGCTTTGTGCAATGCATCCATGTCGAACCCTGGCTGTTGGGCAGCCTCGATGATGACGCGTTCACGTCTGGCGATGCCCGCCGCTGCTTCAGGTACCTGAGAAGCGACAGCTAGCGGGATGACGACGGCCCCATGTTGATCGGCATGGATAAGGTCGCCATCGACAACTCGCATACCGGCAACATTAACGTCGCAAGCATAAGCGACTGTGTGGATGTATGCGTGCGACGGCCCGATCCGGTCCG
>JAKUTI010000125.1 GCA_022448765.1 Pseudomonadales bacterium | reverse complement strand
CGCACAAACGCTCTTATCCCCAGTCGAACAAGGACGTCCGGAACCATCCCGGATTCAGCCAATTGAATCAGGGGGCTAATGCCTGGACCCACCGTCGACGACCTCGACCAACCTAAAAAGTCCCATGAAAAGGACCCCCCAGACAATGCTAACGAATATCAGCCCGCCAGTTTCCACCAAAACGGCTGCACCCAATCTTTGTCCCGCAAAATACGAAATCGGCGCGGCGACGGCCGCAAACAGGCCACCTAGCATTGGTCGTTGTGAGAAGAACCGTAGACTGTGGCACGCCGTAAACCCGATGGCGGCCCACAAAATAACGATCCATAGGGGCGCGAACGGACCGTCACCATAATCAAGAATACCGAGCCAGATCCACACGGTATCAAGTACAAAACCCAAAAACGCGAGACCCATTACAAACCGAATATCGATCTTGAAAGTCTCCGCGTAAATGGAATATGCAGAAAGGCATGCAAGTCCCAATAAGCCGAGCCCCGCCCCGCCCATCACGCTCGCAAACCATGTTCCTTGGAACAACACTGCATTAAGAATTTTCATTTGTACCAGGTCGGATTGGCGACGCGGAACAAACCCGCCACGGTTGGCCACGATAGCCACTTTTCACGAAGGTCAGTTGCACATCACTGATGGCTCTTTCAAGAAATCCTCCTTCGCAATAGGCAAGGTAGAAACGCCACATGCGTATAAAAGCCTCATCAAAACCGTTCGATAGGACGCGCTCTCGAGACTGTTCGAAACGCTCCCGCCAGTTCCGTAGTGTCTTCGCATAATCCACGCCGAAGTCTTCGAGATTCACCAGAACGATAGTGGTCCGACTCGCCGCAGCCTCTACGAGACGTGAAATTGAGGGGATAAAACTACCCGGAAACACGTGCTTCTTGATGAAATCGACTCCGTGAAGAGCCTCGCTATAGCGCGAATCCTGGATCGTAATCGCCTGTATAACGATGATGCCACCCGGTTTCAGCAGTGCGTCAAGTTTCTGGAAATAGCCCTTCAGGTACTCGTGCCCAACAGCCTCGACCATCTCAATCGATACGATTTTATCGAATACACCGTCGACATCGCGGTAGTCCCGATACTCAACAGTGATGCGATCCTCTAGGTTCGCGGCATTGACTCGGCGTCGCGCTTCTTCGTACTGCTGGCGCGATATCGTAATCGTCGTCACCCGACAACCGAAGTTCGAGGCCGCATAGATGGCAAGGCCACCCCATCCAGAGCCCACTTCCAAAAGGTGGTCACCGGCCTCCAATTCAAGCTTCTGGCAGACTCTCTCTATCTTGGCCCGGCTCGCTACTTCCAACGATTGCTCGCCCGGCTCGAATACGGCCGAGGAATACATCATTTGTTCGTCGAGAAATAACGCAAAAAACTCGTTGGACAAGTCATAGTGCGCGCCAATGTTTCGACGACTTCCCAAGCGCGTGTTTTTTCGCAAGCGATGGGAACACCTATCCAATACCCTGGCGACCGTCATCCAGCCCCCATCGATACGGTCAATTACCGAGCGGTTAAGGGACATCAATCGCACGAGCGAAACGAGATCATCCGTGCTCCAGTCCCCATCCACGTACGCTTCTCCGGCGCCTACTGATCCCCCCATTAGGACCCTGCGATAAAAACGCGGCGCGTGCACGCGAAGTTGGACCCTCGGCGTTCCCGAACCGCAAGTGACCGAAAAATCGCCATCCAAGACCGTTACGCAGCCTTTCTGCAAATTGCCAAGGATGCGTATGAAAAGCCGCCGCCACGGGCCTATCTTGTCGATCCTCGATCTCGTTACCAACGTATTCATGGCGTCGTATCTTTCGGATGCGTGTAAAAAGGCGCACGTTTAAACCAAAGCACTAGCGCGTTGTAGTAGATCCTGGCCATGCTCAGAGCGTTCTGTAGGGTGTAGCGCCAGGAAAATTGCCGCATCGAAACGCTCGTTAACGGAGCGATCGAGGCGGAGAAGCCTGCTCGTAACAGTTCGACTTCTTCCTTAATGAGTTTCATGTCGATCGCCATTTGGTTCCCACGAAACTTAAATTGCCAACGGTACTCAACATCCATTGGCGCGAACGGCGATACATGAAACGTTTTTGGGAAGTTGAATTCTCCCGTTTGACCGATCTCAGAGCTCGCATCGAGGACGTATCGATGTTTTTCGTTCCAAGGCGTGTTGTTGATTTCCCCCACGATTGCAGCAAGGTCTCGTCCGTCAAAGCAGAAGTAAAAAACCACCGGGTTGAAGAAGTAACCCCAAGAACGGGGCTGCAAAAGCACGAAGATTCGACCATCGCAAGGCCCTAACCCGGCCTTTGAAAGACAGTCGCCGATGGCCAAACGGACGTCGCCATCCACGTTCATCAGATCTGTGGACTTAAGCGATAGAGGCAACCCTGGCCAAGGAAGTTTATTCAGCTCATCGATGTCGACTAGGACCATACCCACTGCGTATCGGAACTCGTGTTCGACAGGCCGCAGGCGTCGGTGGTGTACCCATCCTTCGCACGTCGCGTTATGCAGCACGTTGGTGCCCGGACGCAAATCGATCCGCCGATCGTAGTGCGCTACTAAACCCGTCTTCATGAAAGCCCCAACCCCAATACGCCCCACAAAAATAAGTCTTGTTGACGCCATCGATTTGATCCCGACGTTGTTGCATTTTTCGCGCCGCAACGTTGAATACAGGGTGAGCATATTCTCGTTCTGCAACGACTCCTTCCGGATCATCGGCTGGATTAAGTGACACAAATAGGTTTGGGCCATCAAGGGACTGGAGGCGATTCATCCAGTAAGTAACCGATGCCTGCCCTTTTCCGACTCCTACCATGGCGTTCCAGCTCGACCAGGTTCGACGATCACGAGGCATATATGACGGATCCGTATGTAGCACGGTCCGGTTGCGTCGATACGAAAAAGCTCCCAAGACTTCGCGTTCTTCTGGACTCCCGTCAGCCAGCAAGGCAAGAGCCTGGTCGCTGTGGCACGCAAGAAACACGGCGTCGTAGTGCAGTTGTCTGCGTTCACTCTTTACCGTCACCCCATCCCCGGTTCTGACAATCCGCTGTACGGGCTCGCCGAGCAAGATTTGACCGGGAAAACGCGTGCAAAAAGCGTCGATATACGAACTCGATCCACCGCACACGACCTGCCACGCGTGTCGGCGCAAGTGGAACATGCGGTGATGATCCATAAACGACACGACATGCGACAAGGGCATCTCCAGGGCTACCTGCGCCGGCTGAGACCAAAGGGCGCCGCACATCGGAACGATGTGATGACGAATAAATCGTTCCGAATAACGGCCCGCCTTAAGGTATTCACCCAACGTTTGTTCCGTCTCGTCTCCCACCATCGCCGGTCCAGCACGGTAAAACCGGCCAATGTCCGTGAGCATCCGATAGTGGGCCGCGGAGAGCAGATTTCGTCGGTCGCTGAACAGGCTCGAAAGGTCCGACGTGCCATACTCCAAACCGGAATCTCGGCAACTCACACTAAATGACATGTCGGACGGCTGCGTCGCAACACCCAACGTGTCCAACCACGCGCTAAACCTCGGATAATTGACCCGATTAAACACGATAAACCCCGAATCAACCGCGAAGGTCCGCCCACTGAGTCGGACCGAGTGTGTGTCCGTATGGCCCCCCAGCCGCATGTCGGCTTCGTATAACGTCACGTCAACGCGCTTCGATAAAAAGTAAGCCGCCGCAATCCCTGAAATTCCGCCACCGACAACCGCAACGTTCACCGCTCGGCAACCTCTTCAAGGACGGTTTGGGGGACGCCTTTAAGGTCTTCCACTAATCCAATCGCTGAAAGCACGACCAAGCCGTAGTACGTCAAGTCCAGCTCCCACCAGTAAAACCCCTGTCGAGCGCTTCCTGCATATCGATGGTGATTGTTATGCCATCCCTCTCCTAATGTGAGCAACGCCATGATCCAGTTGTTACGACTCGTGTCACGTGTCTCAAAACGTCGTCTGCCGTAGCGATGACATATTGAATTCACGCACAGCGTTGAGTGAGTGAGTACGACCGTCGAAACGACGTAACCCCAGACGACGATTTGCCAACCATCCGTTCCCATACCAGCCAATGACTCGCCTAGCAGATACATGAAAATTATCAAGGCAACGGGAACCGTAAGATCGAAGCGATCCAACCACACCAGCTCCGGAAACCTAAGCCAATCGTTGACCAACTCCGTTCGCGTCCGAAAATGTGTGCTCGACATGAACCAACCGATGTGTGACCACCAAAATCCACGTCGGGCATTGTGGGGGTCCATATCAGTATCGGGTTCCCTATGGTGTGCGCGATGATGGGCCGCCCACCAGAGAGGGCCTCGCTGAGTCGCGGAAGCTCCGATCGCAGCAAACACAAACTGGGTTGTCCGCCCAACTCGAAAAGCTTTGTGAGAAAAATAACGATGGAAAAATCCAGTTATCGCAAAAATCCGGATCAAATAAGAAGCCACTGCAATCACTACGGCGATCCAACTAATGCCAACGAAATAAACGGCAAAACATGCTAGATGGAGCGCGATGAAGGGGACTAGGCGGCTCCAGTCGGGACTCTCATCATCGGTCTTCGACCCCACACCAGAATCGAACCAGCGCAAAATGGTTTGCAACAACACTACTCCAATTGACCCTTTAGCCCGCCTCGGCTGAATGCAGCAACGACACTTCGTGTTGCATTCGGTCCCACGACTCTACAATGAAGTTTCGCTGGCCGTCGAGATCCTCGGGGATCTCGGCAAAAGGAACGCGCCAAAAGTGAATCTTGATTGTCGTATTAACCCAAGATCCATTGATCAACGAGTAAAAATCCGCTGAGCCCTCAAGCCCAACGTGGGCGCAGAACAACAAATCCAATTGTGGGTTTGCTTGGAGCAAGGCTAGGATCCCGCCGTATCTAGGTGGAAGCAAGTGTGTCCAACCTCGAGCCCGACGTTGATCTTCGCCTTTTAGTTTTTGTAAAACATGCGATCGTTTCTTTGCCGAAAACCGCGTCCCCTCGGGATAAATCACGACGCCTTCTGAACGCGAAAGTCCCTTTAGCAAAGAGGCAACGCCGTCGCGTTCCTGTGCAGGATCGTCCGAAAATCGATCGACAAAATAATTAGGCAGGCGATTCCCAACAATGTCGAGACATGGGTCAAACAACAATTCTCGTTTGAGAACGTATCTAAGATGTCTATCGTGGGGTTGTCCGTACAAACGCACTGGCAGAATGGTGTCGCCGATGCTGGCATGACGGGGAATTAAGATAACGCCAGACCCGTTAAGGGCCTCACTACCCGAGACCTCGAATCGAATGCCGAAGATGCGTCGACCCAACCGTTCCAGACTACCCGCCCACCAACACTGCAATCGGAAATTGGCCCGTAAGAACTTCCTCGACCGACTAGCCACACCTCGATTAAGACCGTAGCGGATCCAAATGATAAAACTGATCGCGATTCCAATGCATTCACACCACAAATACCCCGCTAAAAATAGACCACAACGCAGACATCCCCTTAACCCATGAAAAAGCGAAATGACAGCCGACAACGAAACCCAAATCGGAGCTGTAATCGTTAAAAGGACGGTGGCCAATAAAATTCCGGGTATCGTCATGAGTCGTCTTCGGATTCGGCGCCATGAACTCTCGTGATAAGTCATTTCCAGCGCAACCACTCTTGAATGCCACGACCCATGATCCACTCAAGATCGTCCGATCTGAGGAAGCTACACTTTTCCGTAAACAAGGATCGACATTCGCGCCAGCTGCACTCCAACCTGGAAACGTCGGAACCCCAGAATGTCCGATCCGGACCGTATGCGCCCACAACCTTTTGAATCACCGGTAGCAAGCTAGGAAACGGATATTTCTCAGAAACCAGGTTTGGCATGCAGCTCGCTTTTACCGCGATGTTAGGGAAACGGGCTAGCTCAAGTGTCGGGCTCAACTTCGCCATCAAGTGTTCGTCATATCTCCCAAACAAAGCCAAGTGATCCAGAATCAGTCTTAATTCGGGAAATCGTTCTGCAACGCGCCCGATTTCGACCAGAGAGTCCGGCACGAACAACATCAGTGGTATCCGCAAGCGCTCGGCGGCACCCCAAAACCAATCCACCGTGCCATCACGAAGCCACGCTTTTTGGAATCGATGATGAAAGGTTAATCGAATACCCAACATGCCGGCTTGTTCCCTCCACGTTTCGAGCCGATCTCGTTCGGCGACCACTTCGACGGGAAATCGACCCATCACCGCAAACCGATCCGGAAAACGTAAAGCGGCGTCAAGACATACGTCGTTACGATCCCCTTCCCAGGACGGAGGCACCAGGATGGCGGCATCGACGCCCGCCTCGTCCATCCGAGTAATCGCCTCCTCCGCGAGCAATTCTTGCCCGTGGGCGTATGATCGACCGTATTCCGGCCACCGCCGCTCCGACGTTTCTCGAGCCCAAAGATGGATTTGCGCGTCGATCACTCGCATAGGCATTGTTCGCGCCAACCAATAACGCGATTACTCGGCAAATCGATACTATATAAACGCGCCCAAGACCTCACATCACCGTCCACGTACCGCCGCAGCGATTTCTCCCCACTTAGCTACATTCGACGGCTCGGTCCGAATCGACTCTCCCGCCAAATAGGTCACCAGCCTGGTGGCGTAGTCGCTATAACGCGTCGTTAATAGGTCCGCAACGTCATCCCAACCACCGCTAACGGTGAAGTGATCGAGCATCTCGTCAGTGATAATTTCTGTCATTCCGGCGATATCACCCGTTCGCATCAGTCCATTTAGTTTTTCGGTGGTTCCGTCAAAGCCCAAGTCATCAAACTGAAACGCGTAATTTGGTGTCGATCCATAAAAGGCGATCTGCGAACGTGCGCGCGCCAGAAGCGGGGCACGTTCTTCTGGTGAATCTCCAGGAATTACAAACACAGGGACGATGAGCTCAACGTCAGAAACCGTGCGCGCACGGCGCTTGGCACCCATGGCTAACTCGGGCAATAGCCGTTCTTTTATGTACTTCGTTGAGTGCATTGGATGCACATGAATCCCGTCGGCAACTTCTCCCGCGACTCGGCACATGTACGGGCCGACCGCGGCAATGTCGACCTTGACGTCCGTGTACGTGTGCGTTGGTGGAGACCACGTTCCTGGCAAATAGTCCAGACGGTAGTAATCACCCTCGTATTGAAGACGCTCTTCACCTCGAAACGCCCGAATACACGCCTTGAACGCCTCAACGTATTCTTTCATCCGTCGTGCCGGTTTATCGAACGGGACACCATAACGACGTACGATGTGTCCCTTCACTTGGCTTCCTAGCCCAAGGCGAAACCGCCCTTGGGTATTACCAGCGAGTTCCCAGGCGACCTGCGCTGCGACCATCGGACTTCTTGGAAACGCCACCGCGATTCCAGTCGAAAATTGAAGTTCATCGGTCGCCATGGCGGCCGCCGAGATCATCATCCAGGGCACTTGGCTTGTCTCGGTAAAGAGCATCCCCGAGAATCCATTTTGCTGAAGCCGTTG
>JAKUTI010000124.1 GCA_022448765.1 Pseudomonadales bacterium | reverse complement strand
GTTAAAGGAGCATGTCAAAGCTGCCTCTACTGATCCTGCCAGCCATGAAGTGACGGATGCATGAACCCTCGTAGTCTGGCTAGAGGGCTTCCAAAAAAAGCGCGGGTGGGAATAAAGCGGGAAGCTCTTTGTAGATCCAATTGCATTGAAGAAAGTAATAAACGTCACTCTTCAAATACGTGTAAGAAGGGTGTTTTTGTGTCCTCAATTTTCTCTACCGTACTTGTCAGCCGTAGTAAAAAACTAGACTTTTCAGTACTTTAGAGGCCTTCAAAGGCCTTTTATGGTGCCTGGGGTGGGACTCGAACCCACACATGGTTGCCCATACCAGATTTTGAGTCTGGCGCGTCTACCAATTTCGCCACCCAGGCGATAGAAGAGCTCGGATTATTCCGGAACCCGTAACGTAGTCAACTCGCATCTAACGTACTTGGCCAAACGAGTGCACCCAGTCGAAAGACGGGTGGAGAGGAACGGCCTAGCGCGCGGAAGACCCTCCATCGACAGTAACGATGGTCCCACTGGTATTAGACGATCGGTCCGAGGCCAAAAACGCCACGATATCCGCGATATGCTCCGGTTTTCCAGGAGGCAACCGTGGATCGATTAATTCAGTCCAGCGGTCCGCATCTCCGAATCGGTTTTCCGCCTGCGACCTTAGTAAGGTCACCATACGATCCGTTGCAATGAGGCCTGGGTTCACACCGACGACACGAACGCCGTTTTCAATACTTCTTGCTCCCAAGGCGCGGGTCACCGCCATCAACGCGGCATTACCGGCACCGCCCGCAACGTAGTGACTATTTGGGCGCTCGCCGGCCACACCAATCACGTTGATGATGACTCCGCCACCTTGTTTGTCCATTCCCTTGAAAACCCGACGCATCAGATTGATGTAACCGAACACTTTGAGATCCCAGGCTTCTCTCCACAAAGATTCATCTACATCCTCGATCGATCCAGCGGGAATCGCGCCGGCGTTGTTGACCAAGATGTCGACTTGCCCCGCCTCGGCCAACACGCGGTCGATGTTTTCACCGACGGAAAGATCGGCCACAACGGTGGAGACCAAAACATTCGACCCGTCAGATATCTTGGTCGCAACCACCTGCAAATCCTGACTTGTTCGGGCAACTAACGTGACGTCGCAACCTTCGCTTGCAAGACAAACCGAGATCGCGGCCCCAATGCCGCGGGAAGCACCGGTGATCAGTGCGCGCCGACCAGCGAGTTCGAGTTCCATTGCAGACTATTCCGGAAAGGCTTCCGCCAAGGCGGCGATGTATTCGGGCCCCACTCCACAACAGCCTCCGAACATTGTCGCCCCGTTCTCAACACAACGCTTCGCAAATTCAACGAATACCGATGGCGTGAGGTCGACGCGCCGTTCAGTTTCTAACTCATTGTCCAGAGTCCAACCCTCAGGCACCTCCGAAACTCGGTTTGGGTAACCACCGATCGGTTTGTCGGTCCAGCCACGGAGCTCTTTAAGTGCGGCTTCGATCGCCTCAGGCGCGGTGCAATTGAACAAGAAACCATCAATACCTAGGGTAGCCAATTCCTCAAACGCCATTCTCATGGTTTCCCCACTTCTTAGACCCGCCCCGGGTTTTTCGCTGAGCGTCCAGGAAACGTAGACCGGGATCTTTCGGGAAAGCGCCGCCTTTTTCGCCGCTTCACAGGCATTTATTGACTCGCGAATCGAGGACATCGTTTCGCAGATAAACAGGTCTGCATATGGCTCTAGCGCTATCGCCATCGCCTCGTAGATCGATCGAGCCTGGTGATCGTCGGGAACTAAATCCGGGCGATAGCTCTCAGACAACGGCGGCAGCGAACCCGCGACTCGCACATTTTCCTTTGTCTCACCCGCCGCTCGAAGAGCGAGTTGTCCGGCAAGTGCCGTGAGTTCTTCATACCGATCCTCTATACCTCCCTTCGCAAGATAACTGGGGATGCTGGAATAACTGTTGGTAGTGATTACTCGGGCACCAGCACGTATGAAGTCCAGGTGGGTCTCAACCACAGCCTCGGGGGCATCGAGCAACGCTTGTGCAGACCACAAGCCGCCGCTCGCTGCCGCTCCTCGTCTAATCAGCTCTGCCCCCATGCCTCCATCAAGAATAGTAATCATCGATCAATCCTAGAACTCCCAGCCACTGTTCGCGGTCGGTAGTCGAATGCCACGATCAAGATCCTTAAGCAAATCCATGGGACCGTCGAGTGTATCGGTCAGCGCTAGACTCGATGCGTCTCGAACGCCGAACCACATACGACTGAACGCACCAACCGACGCACTAAGTGTGGGGAGGTTAGGACTGTTTCCTGATTCCGCAAAAGAATTCTCGCCCAACGTCACAACGTAATCACCCGAAATACCCTGCCAATTGTGATCGTCAACGACGAACTCGCGAACAGGGTCGTCAAGAACCAAATTGAATCGTACGTCTTCAATCTGCAATCGTGTTTTCTCAAGACAAGACTGGAGATTGAGAATCCGAAGCTGCTCGGTTGCAAACACCGATTGGTACGTTTCAAACTTCGAGCTCCTTCGACTCCTCTCGTTTCGAAATGGCTTGTCGATCAAATCCTGGAACTGAAGTTCCGCAGGTTCTTGCATGTGCACTGAATACACCTGGTCTCCTAGCGACCGAATCAACGCAAGCAATTCGAACAATTGGTCGGTGGTCTGATACGCGATCCACTCGATGCCGTAAGGCCCGTTTTCGTCTTCGGCTTCACCCCAAATGAAATGGGTCAACTCTCCGCCCGATCCATCGAAATAACCAAGACCAAATGGATTCTCCAGGTTCTGCATTTCGCCCTTGGAAAAACCTTCCGGCAAAACGACACACGATCCATGGCCACGTTTACGAGCGATCATGGCGTTTCGCATCACACGCCAATCGTCTTTCGTGAGCCTTTTCGGGACCCTGAAACGGTGAGTCACCTTTAACTGCGACGGGTCAAACATGAATCGATTGACGTAATTCCCGGTGCCGAATCCAACGGTGTCGTAAAACCCCTGTTCAAACATACCGAGCCTTGCGACTTCCGCTCCCGACTGCGCTTGCTCTGCCAGCGATAGGGCCGTTAGCCGTCTCGCAGCACCGAGACGCCGGGCTACATGGCTTGTCGTAACGGCCGTCACGGCGCACATCGAAAGATCGGTCGCGGTGTCCGGAAATTCTTCGTATCTGATCGAGCCGTTGGCGCAAGCCACCAAGCACTCTGCCTCTCCATCAAGGCGTGCCACCATGCAATCCGAACCGTCGAGGAAGTCGGCGACCCTGCCCGCTTCCCCGCGAACCCAGCCCACCTCCTTCCAAACGCGCTTGACTGCGTCCAGGTCACGATCACGATCGAATGTGGCGAGCTCCATTAAGCAACCGTCCTGAAAACCGTTATGTAGGATCTAAGAGCCGTACCTTGCCTTGGCCGCGCGCCGGCGCGCGTGAAGAATGGGTTCGGTGTAACCGTTTGGTTGCACCAATCCTTCGAACACTAAATCGCATGCGGCCTGGAAGGCGATGCTGTCGTCGAAGTTGGGTGCCATGTCCCGATACGCTTCGTCGTCCGCATTTTGTCCGTCGACAACCGAAGCCATTCTTTCCATGGTCTCCAACACCTGATCTTTAGACACGATCCCATGGTGTAACCAATTGGTGATGTGTTGGCTCGATATACGACAAGTCGCACGATCTTCCATGAGACCCACGTTGTTGATGTCTGGAACCTTCGAACAGCCCACGCCTTGATCAACCCATCGAACGACATAACCCAAGATCCCTTGCGTGTTGTTATCGAGCTCAGCTTGGACTTCGTCCGCTGATAGATTCTCTCCCGCCCCCAACGGGATCGTCAGAATGTCGTCGATACTCGCTCGCTCGCGATGTTGTAGCTCTTCCTGACGCGACGCCACGCTTGTCTCGTGGTAATGCAGTGCGTGTAACGTCGCTGCGGTTGGCGAAGGTACCCACGCGCAGTTCGCACCTGCAGTCGGATGTCCAATTTTTGCGTCAAGCATCTCTTTCATTTCGTCGGGCTTTGGCCACATGCCTTTACCTATCTGTGCCCGCCCTGGGAAACCCGTGGCGAGGCCCGCATCAACGTTGGCGTCTTCGTACGCGAGAATCCAAGTTTCTTGTTTCATGGGCTCTTTTCGCACCATCACGCCGGCCTGCATGCTGGTGTGAATCTCGTCTCCAGTGCGATCAAGAAACCCTGTATTAATGAAGACGATCCGCTCACGGGCCGCCCTCACACACTCGCGTAAATTCAGGCTCGTCCGCCGCTCCTCGTCCATCACACCTACTTTCAGGGTATTTCGCTCAAGCCCAAGGACGTCCTCTACCCGATCAAAAAGTTCGCAAGTAAATGCGGTTTCCTCCGGCCCATGCATCTTCGGCTTGACGATGTAGATGCTACCGAGCCTTGAATTGCGTATCTGACCCTCAACACGGCGAGTGTCGTGGACGGCACAGAGGCTAGTCACCACGGCGTCCAGAATACCTTCAAAAATCTCATCGCCATTTTCAAGTAACACGGCGTCCGTCGTCATGAGGTGGCCGACATTGCGAACCAACATAAGGCTGCGACCAGGTAACGTGAGGCTCGCCCCCTCAGCGCTCGTGTACGCACGATCACTCTCGAGAACTCGTCGCATTACTTCCAGGCTCGCGTTCATCAGCCCCAACCAATTACGGTAAACGTCGGTCTTGTCGTCAGCGTCCACGGCCGACACAGAATCTTCGCAATCCTGAATGGTGGTGATCGCCGATTCCAAGACAACGTCTTTAACGCCGGCGGCATGGACTGCCCCAACGTCATGCCCCCGATCAATATGAATTTCGATATGTAGGCCGTTGTGGCGAAGAAGAACGCAGTCGGGTTCCTCACCACCACTACCCTGAAATCCCACAAACTGATCAGGATTGCGTAGCCCCGTCGTGCCCGCTTCCGTACGAACCGCCAATTCGCGTCGACTGCCCGTTTGTATGGTGGAGTAGCTGACGGCATCCGCGTGACTGCCACTGGCTAGCGGTACGATCTTATCTAGCTCCTCCGCGACCCGCGCAACAACCAATTCGCCTCGCTCAGGGTTATACGTCGTGCCCTTCTCTGTGCCTACTCCTTCTGGAATGATGTCGGTACCGTAGAAAGCGTCATAAAGGCTTCCCCAACGCGCGTTGGCCGCATTCAACGCAAACCTCGCGTTAAGTACCGGGACCACCAACTGAGGTCCCGCAATGGTTGCGATTTCCGGATCGACACCCGTCGTCTCAATCTCAAACGCTGGACCCTCGTCGACCAGGTACCCAATTTCTGTCAAGAAATTCTTGTACTCATCTGTATCGATAGATTGGCCCTTGCGATCGAGATGCCATCGATCAATCTGCGATTGCAATTCGTCACGTCGCTCCAAAAGGGCCCGATTTCTTGGCGTCAAATCGCTCACGATGGAAGCTACGCCCGACCAAAACTCATCCTGGGCAATATCACTGCCCAGCAAAGCTTCGTCGTTGATGAACGAATCAAGTACTTTTGCTACCAGCAAGCCGCTGCGGTTTACTCTATCTGCCATCTCTCAGTTCCGACCACTGTGATTCTCAAAGGACCCGGAACATACCTGGGGTAGCAACGCATTTCCATACCAACGAGACTCCATGAAAATTGCCTACCCTCGTTCTTACGCTGCTCGCCGTATCAGATAAAGTCCCGCCCCCCAGACCATAACGACGGGGATTAACACGGCAACCCACGGCGGAAAATCCAACACCATACTCATTGGGGGCAATAGATCTTGGAAGTATTTCAGTACCACACCAACCACGACGCCAACCGAAAACCGTACCCCCATACCAACTTCGCGCAACGGGCCAACGATAAATCCTAAAGCAACGGTGACAAGTCCTAAAATTGCGAGCGGTTGTATTAATTTGCTCCAGTACGCGAGCTTATACCGGCGTGGGTCAAGCCCTTCTCGTTCCCGATAATCGATTTGAAACGTAAGATCAGAAAAACCTAGTTTGCTCGGTTCGACTGCTAAACCGTTTCGAACTCGCCGAGCGTCTAATGCTGTGACCCATTGAATTTCGTCATGTGACTCGACTCTCGTCTCCTCCCCCGCAAAGTGCGTTTCACCGACATTTCTCAGACGCCATAAACCTAAATCCACATCGTACTTGGCTCTACGCGCTCGGCGCGCCACCCGCATTTCATTGTTCTCGTCAATTTCCCACTGCGAAACACCGAGCAAATCACCACTCCGTGTCACACCTTCAATGCTGGTGAACCGATTTCCTTCGCGATACCAAAAGCGGTTCGCAAACTGAATATCTTCTGACATTTGTCGTTGTTGAATTTTCATTTCAGCAGCCGTCTGAACACCCCATGGCACAGCGTATTCCGCCATCAGAAGCGACAAGCCGAAAATGAGCGCCGACGGCACCGCCACAGGAATAAATATTCGACCGAGAGAAATCCCTGCGGCCCGCATAACGGTCAGTTCAGAATGTGTTGACAAGGTTCCAAGGCCGATCAACGAACCGATGAACACGACGAAGGGGGCTGACTGGCAGAATTGACTCGGCACGTTGTATAGAACGTAGAGCGTAGCGTTAGCAAACGTGTAGTTGCGATCAATGCCTTCGACTTCATCAATTAGCGCGAAGACAAAAGTCAACGATAACGCGCAGACAAGGACGGCTAAAATCGCAACAAAAACTCTCGTCGCTATATAACGATCTACTAGGCGTGGGTTCATATCGGTCGATAACTTTTGCGAATCAATACCCAAGCCACCCCAGCCATCGCAACGTGTAAGGGCCATAACCCGATCATTCGCAGCGACTCGGTCTCGGCGATCAAGCTCCTGCCGAAGACAAGAAGAACGTAGTACCCAACAAATAGGCCGAGTCCCGGGATGACGCGACCAAAACGCCCACTGCGCGGCGGGACTCGAGCGACTCCAAAGCCACACAATCCCCCAATCAGAGTCAATATCGGCAAAGCGACCCGCCAGTGCCACTCAGCCGCTTCATCATTCGCGGTCAATCGCAATTCTCCCGTCGGAAGTCTCGATGGATCGCTGACGGTTAGTTCGTCGTTTCCGTGCTCAATACGCTGGGTAAGTTTCTCGAATCGGATTACTCGGTATTCGTGGGTAGCCGGGTTGCCTTCGTATCGAACCCCGTTCTCGAGTGTCAAATATCGACTTCCGGTTTCTTCGTCCACAAGAAAACCACCCTTATCCGCCCAGACACTGACGACTTTATCCCCTCCTATGTCAGTCACAAAAATGCCAGAAAATTCTTGCTTTTCACGGTCAACTTCGTCGACGTATGAAACACGTGCGTCCTTTGAGAAGGATCGAAAGGTCCCCGGGGTAATCGCGTCAAACTCGGCGATCGCGCGTTCATTCAACGAGGTCTCAGAAAGTAATCTAAGCGCCGCCGGGGTTATTTGAGTGCTGAAAGCCCCGACCATTAGTGCTAGAGGAATGAGGACCCAAAGTAGCCAACCCAAAATGCGTCTGGGCGCGACTCCTCCAGACAACAATGTCACGAATCCTTGATCCGCATG
>JAKUTI010000123.1 GCA_022448765.1 Pseudomonadales bacterium | reverse complement strand
TGCACGATATGGACGACATCGCCGCAATCGAATTCATGTCCGATAAGTTAAAAGACACAAAGACTAACGAGGAGTTCTTTTCGTCGATGAAGGGTGGCCGATAGAATCTCGATCAAAGTGCTTGGTCTATAAGCGTCGCGACGACCGCTTGAGGGTCGGCGCCATCGCAATTAAAGATTCTTGAGAACCCAAAAGACGCCGCGACTTCTGCTACGCGATCGGAGGGCACCAAAACCGATAATTGATCTTCATCAATATTAGCGTACTCGAAACATAGCTCGGCGATTCTCGAAAGCGCTTCAGCGCTAGACACAACAACCGCGTCGCACCCACCGATGTCGACGAACGGTCGGAGCAGAATTCGCCGGTACGTGATCCATGTACGCACCCGAACCCCTTTGTCTTTGAGCCACTTGGCTAAGTCCTCACGCCCACCTGCACCCGCGACTATTAGTACGCTCTGCACGTCAGAGTACTGTTGCTCGAACAGCTCGAAAACCCCTTCCGACGAAGCTTGCCCGGGGTGAACCGGTTGAAGACCTGCTGACCGAAGCGCATCGGCAGTAGTCGGACCGACTGCGACTACCGGCGCAGCGGAACGCCATTTTCCTTCGATCGCGTATTTAACGGCGTGCTCAGACAAGAACACGGTGACATCGAACTCTTCCGATGGCGCTATTCCTCTGACCACCTCAGTTGTCAACACAGGGGCATTTACCGATTGAAACCCCGCCTCGTTTAAGGCTCGCTCCAAGCGACCAGCGCCGGGCTCGGACCGCGTGATCCAAACGCAAGTCATCCGGCGTCAATTAGTTCCTTCGCACCCATCGCCAACAACGTTTCCGCAACGTCTTCGGCCAAATCAATCGCATTTTTGCCGATTTTCTCGACGCGCAAACATCGATCACCCGTCTCCGTCAAAAGTGTCGCGGTAATGCAAAACCCCGCTTCCTTGGGCCGGCAATAGACACCAAGCGGCATATTGCAATCAGCGCCTAGCCGCTTAACCACCAGTCTTTCCGATTCGATCGCCCTCGCGACATGCTCTGTGCACAACGTAGCAGCAATTGACGCGATGTCTTCGCGTTCCCTCAAGAACTCAATCGCCAATGCGCCTTGTCCAGCTGCAGGCACGCAGAACTCTGTATCCAAGCGCTGCCCTATTTCAGCGCCAAGACCTAGGCGGTCGAGCCCCGCACTTGCCAGAAGTAAGGCATCGAATTCACCCCGACGTAGCTTTTCCAGACGAGTTCCCACATTTCCTCGAACAGGAACAATATTTATGTCCCGATTCTGTCTCACCAATTGCGCAGCCCGGCGACCGCTCGATGACCCGACTCGGCTGCCCTTGGATAACTTAAGAATGCTGTCTGCGCCAACCAATGCATCGCGAGCGTCCGCTCTCTCACCGGCCGCCATAACACCGAACGATGCGTCGAGAATTACCGGGACGTCCTTCATGCTGTGAACTGCTAAATCGACCTGATGTTCACTCAACGCTCGTTCTAGTTCTTGGGTGAAAAGACCTTTACCGCCGATGTCTTGAAGACGCCCCTCCCGGCGAATGTCGCCCTCGGTGGTAAAACCAACAATTTCAATATCGAAGTCGACATCACTTTGCGTTAGCAGTGATCTAACATGCCTCGCCTGCCATAACGCTAGCTCACTTTTCCTTGTTGCAACACGAATCTTCTTCATAGCACTTGGTGGAGGTATCTGTTCAGCCTCATGTGTTGACCACTAGGTGCACTCGTCCAAAAAAGTTGCAGCCAGTTCGGTTCCCTAGATTACTCGACAATGCAGCGAAACGCGTGGTTACAAAGTGCCATCGAAAACAGTAACGAAAAAATCAGAGCCTTCACTCTCGCCATGGGTTTGGCTACGGAGAGAAAAAACCTTCGCTAGGCTGAGGTTGGTATAATCTCGCTTCTTCTCAGCCCTGCTTTGTGCAATGGCCAAAATCCCGACAAAACCATGGGGCGGTCGTTTCTCCGAACCCACTGATAAATTCGTAGAACGTTTTTCTGCATCCGTCGATTACGATCACCGGTTATACGCGTACGACATTCTAGGTTCCACGGCGCACGCAGAGATGCTCTCGAAGATTGGCGTTCTAACTGATTCAGAATGCCTCGCTATTACCGACGGGCTAGACAAAATTCGCGAGGAAATTGAGAACGGGGACTTTCAATGGTCGATCATCCTCGAAGATGTACACATGAACATCGAGGCTCGGTTGATCGAACTTGTTGGTGAGCCGGGGAAAAAGCTCCATACCGGCCGTTCGCGCAACGATCAAATTGCCACCGATTTGCGTCTTTGGACTCGCGATCAAATCGATCAGATCACGGCCCAACAAACCGTCATTCTCAGACATCTGCTGGTTACGGCCGAACGCCATGCGCGCACGATCATGCCTGGCTTCACCCACCTGCAAGTTGCCCAACCCATCACCTTCGGCCACCACCTCCTAGCTTGGTTCGAGATGTTGCATCGTGATCGAGAGCGATTCCGTGAGTGTCGTCACCGCGTGAACGTCTCGCCCCTGGGCAGTGCTGCTTTAGCAGGAACGGGTTTTCCTATCGACCGCGAATATACCGCCGAGAAGCTCGGATTCGAGGGTCTCGCTCGGAACTCACTTGACGCCGTGAGCGACCGTGATTTCGCCATCGAGTTTGCCGCTGTCGCGAGCATGACGTTGCTGCATTTGTCGCGCTGGTGTGAAGAACTCGTTTCGTGGAATTCGCCCGCGTTTGATTTCATCGAGTTACCCGACAGTTTCTGCACAGGTTCAAGCATCATGCCGCAGAAAAAAAACCCGGACATCCCAGAACTCGTGCGTGGCAAAACGGGTAGGGTCTTCGGGAATCTTTCTAGCTTGCTGGTATTAATGAAAGGCCAGCCGTTGGCGTATAACAGGGATAACCAAGAAGACAAAGAAGCGCTATTTGATACTGCCGATACACTTAGAGATTGCCTTTTTGCAATGGGAGAAATTGTCGCTGCGATGTCACCTAAGGTCGAAAATATGCGCGCGTTGGCCGAAAAGGGTTTCGCGACGGCGACGGATTTAGCAGATTACCTCGTCCGAAAGGCCGTCCCCTTTCGAGATGCCCATACGATCGTTGGGCGCGTAGTTGCCCACGCCCTAGAAAACGAGCTCAGCCTCCATGAAATCGAGGTCTCGCAATTGCAACAGTTTTCTGACGCGATCGAAGCGGATGTCCTAGATTGCCTGACCCTGGAAGGATCAATCGCCGCTCGCAAACACCTCGGCGGTACTGCTCCAGAGGCTGTGATGGCTGCGATCCAGAACGCGAAAGAGAGCCTGTGACCTCCTGCGACCAAACTCGCCAAACACCCACTGTGTGCCTATACTCCTGCGCCTTTTTTTCTTCGGAAGCTTGAAATGCGGCTTGTTTTAATCGCCGCGGTCTGCTTATTCGTCGCAACGTGCGGCCAGAAAGGACCGTTGACTTTACCTGACACGACCGTCATTACAGGATAGCTATGTCCCTTCAACGAACGGATGGAATCCTCTGTTTAGACGGCGTACGACTAGACCAGGTTGCCGATCGCTTTGGCACACCCGCCTACGTCTACAGTTGGAATGATATTGAAACTCGTTACCACGATCTCGCTGGGGCTCTTACTCAGATCAGACATCGAATCTGTTATTCCGTAAAAGCGAATAGCAACCTCTCGATACTTGACCATTTGGATAAACTGGGCGCAAGTTTTGACATCGTTTCAGGAGGCGAACTGGAGCGTCTCATTGTGGCTGGTATTGATCCGTCCCGCGCAATCTTTTCGGGTGTCGGGAAAAGTGTGGAAGAAATCGATTTCGCTTTAAAAGCAGGGATCGGCTGCATCAATATGGAAAGCACAGCAGAATTGGAACGTATTGAATCGCGCTCCACTCTCCTAAGCAAAGTAGCACCCGTCTCGGTCCGGCTGAATCCTGATGTCGATGCTAATACACACCCCTATATCTCAACGGGGTTGAAGCAAAATAAGTTTGGTGTTGCAGAACCCGAAGCAGTCGAAATGTGCCGTTATGCGCACAAATCAACGAGCATGAACATCTTAGGGTTGGGCTGCCATATCGGTTCTCAAATCAATCAGACCGAACCTTTCGTCGAAGCGCTTGATCACCTGATCAGACTTAAGCAGACGTTGTCCGAACAGGGAATCAAAATAGAACACCTCGACTTGGGCGGAGGACTTGGGATTCGCTATGCTCAAGAAGAGGAGCTCGATATAGCGAGCTACGCCGAGGCAGTATCGAACAAATTGAGAGGGCTCAACATCGAACTGCTGATTGAACCCGGCCGATATCTAGTTGCCGAGTCAGGACTACTGTTGACTCGCGTCGAGTACCTCAAACCGTCGCGCGCCCCTGACCAACCGAATTACGCCATCGTCGATGCAGCGATGAATGACCTTATTCGACCAGCCCTCTATCAAGCCTATCACGGGGTCAGTTTAGTCGGCCCCAGCAATGCAGACACCGTTCGATGGGACATCGTCGGCCCTGTTTGCGAGTCTGGCGACTTCCTCGCATTAGAACGCGATCTAGCGTTGTCGGAGGACTCTTTGTTGGCAATACTTTCAACAGGCGCCTACGGTTTCGTCCAATCCTCAAACTACAATACGAGGGCGCGGTCGGCCGAAGTCATGATCCAAAATAACGATATGCGACTGATCCGTGTCAGAGAATCGGTCAGCGATCTTCTACATCACGAACGGATCGTGTGATCGGATTGGGATGGGCCATGCAGATTAAATTCACGAAAATGCATGGATTAGGAAATGACTTCTTGGTCTTGGAACTGGTAACCCAGAACTTTAAGGTCTCACCGGAACTCATCCAGAAGTGGGGAAATCGAAGGACCGGTGTGGGTTTCGATCAGCTTCTCGTCGTCCATCCGCCGTCAAATCCTAAAACAGACTTCCGCTATCAAATCTTCAATGTTGATGGAACGGAAGCACAACAATGCGGTAACGGCGCTCGATGTATCGCCAAATACGTTTCACACGTAGGGCTAACGATCAAGAAATCGCTGCAAATGGAAGCGCTCGGCGGGATCGTACACACGTCGATCCTCGACGACATCGCAGAAAGCCCATACACCAGTATTGTCCGTGTGGACATGGGCGTCCCCTGCACTAAACCATCCGCAATTCCCTTTATCGCCGACGAACCGGCGATCAACTACGTGATCAACACGGGGACCCATGATGTCGAATTCGTACCATTGTCTATGGGAAATCCACATGCCGTGATCATCGTCGACGATATCAACGATGCCCCCATCACGGAGTGGGGCCAAGCGCTACAAACCAATGACCGGTTCCCCGAGGGCGTCAATGTCGGGTTTATGCAAATCGTCGATCGCCAATTTGTCCGCCTTCGCGTATTTGAACGTGGCGTCGGCGAAACACTTGCTTGCGGAACGGGAGCTTGTGCCGGCGTGGTCGCAGGGCACCTACTTGGAAAATTGGATGATCGGGTCAAAGTGTCTCTACCAGGGGGCAAGGTACGCGTCATGTGGCCGGGCGACAGTTCGATGGTCGAAATGACCGGCCCAGCTACTTGGGTATACGACGGCGAACTCCGCACATGACAGCAACCCCCGATGGCCCCATTCTGGACGACGACGCGGTAGTCGCATACTTGGAAAGCGAGCTCGAATTTTTCGAACGTCATCCCGAAGTGATCTCGAAGCTTGCACTTCCTCACGAATCTGGATCAGCAACGTCGCTCGTTGAGCGTCAGGTATCGCTGTTGCGTGAGCGCAACATTGACTTGAGGAAGCGTTTAAACGAACTCCTGAACAACGCCGGTATGAACGATGACGTTTTCCTCAAGACACGCACGCTAACCTTAGCCCTGATGGATACGATCGACCTCCAGGGTCTGGATAACGTTCTTGCGACAAGATTGATCGAAGGATTCGATGCGAGTCATGGGATTTGTTACGTGCGTGACTGGCACGCACCAACGACACACCAGCACATTGTCGGGGTCGCGGCAAACGACGAGCCGCCATTCCCGCGCTTGTTCAACCAGCCCGAACCCATTTGTGGAATTTATCGACCCTCGGAATACCGCGCCATGTTCGCCGGCTCCGATTTAACTCAGCCTGGCTCGGTCGCCCTTGTCCCCGTGCGCCTACGTAACCTTGAAGCAATTCTCGTCATTGGTTCCGACGATCCACAACGCTTCGTGCCCGAGAAAGGGACTTTGTTTCTCGAATATATCAGCGACGTTTTGAGTCGCACTTTAGATCGGGTCATGCAATAGAGGTTGGTATGACATCCGACAATAGTTTGCTATTGGAAGATTATCTCAAGCATCTGACGGTTGAACGTCGCGTTTCCCCTCACACGCTAAAAGCTTATTCACGCGACCTTCGGAGTTTTTTTCTCGTACATGCGATGTCGCCCGTCGACACGATCACACCCGCTGATATCAAGCGTCACATTGCTCGATTAAATCAACGCGGGATGTCGCCACGATCCATCGGGCGAGCCCTCTCTTGCTTGCGTTCTTTCTTCGTTTACCTGATACAAAAAGGCCATTTAGCCAACAATCCGGCCAACGGTGTCACTCCCCCCAAAGTCGCGAAAAACCTTCCACAAGCGCTGGATACTGATCAAACCGCCCAACTACTGGCGGGAAGTCCCGCTACCCCGATCGAGAAAAGAGACCGCGCACTAATCGAACTACTTTATGGCAGCGGTATTCGCCTCGCTGAGCTTGTCCAACTCGATATTCAGGATCTCGACCTTGAAAACCGCAGTGCGCGAGTTTTGGGCAAAGGGCGTAAGACTCGAGTCGTGCCACTTGGCTCTCATACAGTAACAGCGCTCAAAGAGTGGTTGGCCACTCGAGCTGTTCACAAACCAGACGACCCAGTTTTCGTCGGCCGGGGTGATCAACGTATCAGCCATCGAACGGTTCAGCTCCGCGTCAAACTTGCTGGGGTGAAAGCTCTCGGCATTGACTCCATCCATCCACACCTGTTGCGACACAGTTTTGCTAGTCACTTGCTCGAATCGAGTGGCGACCTGCGCGCGGTACAGGAGCTTCTGGGCCACACGGATATTTCCACGACGCAAATCTACACACATCTCGACTTCCAACACCTGGCCAAGGTCTATGACGTTTCTCATCCCCGAGCGCGGGATAAACAGCAAGGTGATAAATGACAATCCGTTTGGTGACCTTTGATTTGGACAACACCTTATGGCAGGTGGACACCGTCATTCGTCGCGCGGAAAAGGAGATGCGTAATTGGATACAACCCCACGTTCCGAACTACGCCAGTTACATGAACCCGGAAAATGTCGCTTCCCTTCGCACTCGAGTGATGGAAGAAAACCCTCGGACTCGGCACGATGTTTCGACGTTGCGCATTCACATGATGCGTCTCGCATTCGAGCAGTGCGGTTTAAGCCAAACGGAAGCGGATACCAAAGCGCGTGAAGCCTTTGCTGTATTTATCCAGTGGCGAAATACGATTACGTTCTACGATGGTGCTCAAGATACTCTCAACGCCCTTTCACAACGTTATCAACTGGCCGCACTCACTAACGGGAATGCGGAT